>CADBRR010000046.1 GCA_902797145.1 uncultured Eubacteriales bacterium
ATATTCATATTTACTGAAACCTTTTCTGTCTTATCAAACTTTTCCATAAAATCGCCTCCTTTTACATATGCTCCAAATGGAGTATATGTAGCATATTGCATTGAAGTTATATTGTCAACAGTTTATCTGAAATAATTTTCTTTAAATTATTTACTGATTATTATTTAAAAACTTGAACTTATTATCGCAAATACCGACAAATGTAACGGCGTGTTTATCGTTAGTGGTTAGCTGCAAGCCTATCATAGCAGTTGTTTGGCAAGTAAGATATTCCGCAGCGAATGATTTTTCGATTTTTATTTCACATAGTTCAAAGCCAATTTGCAGCAAGAATAAATCGAACCATTTTTTATTCTGCAACATAGCGCCTGTAATATAATTATCGTTTTCTTTTGCAAAAATATAAGGAGCATTCATACGAATTGCAATTTCTTTGCATTAAGTTTCAAATCCATATAATTCAAGCATATTAGCAAGTCCTGCAAATGCGCATGACGAATTGAAAGTCATAAATTTCATTATTTTTCCTCCATAAATTTATTGCGGATATGATATCATGAAAAAATATATAAAACAAGTCTTGATAATTATATATCAATTCTGTATAATAACATAAAAAGTAAATCGAAAAACGCACCTGAAATATATCGGGTGTGTTTGTTTTTTTAGTCTATTTTCAAAATAAATTAAAAATTTTTACTTTTGATGTAACTTTTTGGCTATTTGAATCGTTTATATTATAAAGAGATATTTAAAAGGAGGTAAAAAGAATATGAGAAGATTAATTAAAGCCCTTATCGTATGTTTAACAGCGTGTATTTGTGCGTTTGCGTTTTCAGGGTGCCACGAAGACAAACCGAAAGCAATTACACGAGTTGCGCCTTCAAAGGATAAGTCAACAAACAAGATAGTCATCGACTAAAAAAGCAAGCCGTAAGAGAGCGTATAATATGCGTTCTTTGAGGAGCTGGCGGCAGAGCTATGTTGTGGAGGCTTCTTAGCCCTGCCGCTATGTTATTGCATTTTAAACAAGGAGGGCACAAAATATGAAGAAATATCTTATAATTTTACTTGCAGGTTTAACACTTTCACTATCGGCGTGTCAGCAAACGCCAAAAGAACCCGTTATAATCAACAAAAACGATGGTACGCTTGAAAGTATTTTGTATGGTGAAAGCTCAGTTGCTCAAAAATACTCTGCCCCTAAAACATGGACAGAAACGCTTAAAAACGACAACAGTTTACTTAGAATAAACATTGATGCAAGCATATTTGTTCCTGATGTTGATTTGTTCCCTGTTTATAGCGTTACACCTGAAGATATTACGAAAGAAAAGGCAGAAAATTTTGTATCTGCGTGCTTTGAAAATGAGAAATTATACAAGCTAAACAATTACAGAACAAAAGATGTTATAATGCAGGAGATTTTGACCTATCGCACAGAATATGATAATCCGGAGTCATATATGAATCAGGCACTTTTAAAAGGCAGTATAACTCAAGAAGAATATGATGAGCAAAAAGCATATGATATGGAATACTATGAAACGGAACTTATTCCGCCTTTGCTTGAAGAATATAAGACTGCACCTGATGATGTAGACATAGAAGAGTCGGATATGGAATTTGAGCTTATAACAATTGACGGAGGAATTGCAGGCTCGGACAGTTGGTATGAGTTGAGAGGATTTTCAAAGTCCATTGATAGGAGCGTATATGTTAAAAAGGATTATGATGCAGGAGGTGGCTATGGCAATGCTATAAAGCAGGTAATGACTTATTTTAGCGGGCTTACGCTTAATGATATTAAAAACGACCTTATGAGTAAGTGGTATTATCCATACAGCAAAAAGCATGAAAACCTTAAAAATGCTAATATGACATATGACGAGGCGGCTTTAATGGTGGAGGATTTTGTTCAGAATAAAATGGGTTATAAAAACTATAAAATAAATATTGCCGGCAGTTTACCCCATTTGCCTTATAATCTTTCGGAAAAAGAAAAGATAGAGCTTGATTTATCGGGAACGCTATATGATAACTTAGATGAATCGTATTGTTTTGTATTTACTCCCGAAATTGATGGCATACCGATCTTGCATTATGGAGAACATAAGCATTCTATTGATTCATATTCGGGTAAAACTGAATGGGAGGACGAATTTTCACCTAATTTGTGGGGACAGCATTTTGTAGCAGTTACGGTTGATAATGGAAATATTATAAATGCAGTTGTTTCGTCCTCGCTTGCTATAAATGAAAAAATCAATAGCAATGTTCCGCTTCTGCCTTTTGATAAAATCAAGGATATTTTTAAAAAACATATATTCGTTAGCGGAAATTACAATAAAATGCATGAGATTGATGAAGTATTCACGGATAGTCCTGATTTACATCATGACAATCCATCTGTAGTCGATATTGACATTGATGAAATAAAACTTGGATACATAAAAGTTCGCAAAAAAAACGGAATAACTACTGAGGGAACGCTCCTTCCTGTTTGGACATTTACCGGCTTGCAAACAAATAGGTACAACGATAAGAGCGATACGAGGATTGAACTTGACAAAAATATGAGTTTTAGTTATGATAGAGAATATGATAACGTATTCCTTTGCATAAATGCAATAGATGGTTCTATTATTGATTTGACTAAGGGTTATTGAATAAATAGTTCATATCGTTTCCCCTTTATATGTGGCAAAAGCGTTGGTGAAATGCCGAACTTTTGCCACCATTTCGTATACAGAAATTTGTATTTAATCAAAAAAATGTTGTTTTAATGCAAATCCCGTGATATAATATATAATATAATATTTTCGGAGGATTATTTATGAGAAAACTTACTGCACTCGTAGTTGCTCTTATCATGGTGTTTGCGTTCGTTCCGATGAGCGTCTTTGCTGACGATATTGAGTATATCGAAATTAGAACTGCAAGTCAGCTTGCGGACATTGGAAACAATGCTTCAAATTTATCAAAGAATTACAAGCTTGTAAATGATATTGATTTGAGCTCGTATAATTCAAGCTGGAACAGCGCAAGCGGTGGCTGGTGGGTTATCGGCTGGTTTGATGAAGATGTTGCGTTCACAGGCGTATTTGACGGAAACGGACATAAAATTACAGGGCTTACGCACGATGAAACGGGCGGTGTTGATGCCGGTTTGTTCGCTATAAACAAAGGTTCTATTATGAACCTTACAATTGACGGTGCTAATATTCGTTCAGGCGCATCACTTGGCGCAATTTGCGGAACAAATTATGGCATCATTTCAAATTGCCATGTTTCAAACAGCACAATCGCAGCCGCAGCAGTTGTTGAATCGCCTTTTGATTTTACATGGTTCGGTTCTACATTTAAAGGCTCACTCGTTGGCGGTATTTGTGGTATAAACTACGGTCAGATTATTTACTCGACAGTAAGCAATTCAAATATTACATGGAATAATACTGATGCTAAACATTATACAGGTCCGTATGTTGGCGGTATCTGTGGCGCAGCAGGTTATGAAGAGGCGCTCGTAGGTCAGTGCTATGTTGTTAAATCATATATAGGTCATGAAAATGCTTCAAAAGAAGGCAGTTTGTTCCATGTTGGCGGTGCAGTTGGTTGTATGGCAAGCGCAAAGGGGATGACAGATGTTGCTGTTGCTGAATCGACAATTTCAGGTTTGCAGTTCGTTGGCGGTCTTGTAGGCACATTGAACTACACAAGCGCAGTAAACTCTGCTTCATGGTTCAATTCCCTTAAATATCTTGATTCTGAATACTATCCCGTAGCAGATCCCTGTTGCCCTCAGCTTCCACCGACAGGTTCAGCAGTTATTAACCTTTATTTTGCTGCATCATCGGATTATGCAGATGATGGTTCAGGAATTATCGGTATCTCAAAGGAAAGAGTTTTGAGCGGTGATGTTATCGGTTATGAGGATTGGTCGCTCGAAAGTGAATATTGGTATTATCAGGCAGGAACATATCCGCTTCCTCGTTTGCTCCGCCAGATGACGAATAGCCACAAGGTAACATTCATTGACGGAGTTACAGGCGAAGAATTTGCTTCTCAGGAGGTTGAAGATGGCGCAAGCGTTGATGAACCCGTTCCGCCCGTTCATGAAGGTTATAGATTTATCGGTTGGGATAGAGAACTTAACGATATTGCAAAGGATACAGTTATAACTGCACTCTATGTTAAAGTTTATACTGTAACGTTTGTTGATGGCTTGACAGGCGAAACTATTGAAGCTGTCGAAGTTGACGAGGGCGATATCGCAAAAGCTCCTGCCGCTCCGTACCATGAGGGTTATAAGTTCGTTGGTTGGGATAAATCATATACAAATGTTCAGGAGGATATGACAGTTACGGCGCTTTATGAACCATCAGGCGAATATCATGTCTATTCTATAACATTCGTTGACGGACTTACAGGCGAAGTTATTGAAACGCTTATAAGCTATGGCGGACCGCTTGTTGCACCCGAACCGCCTTATCATGAAGGTTATAGATTCATCGGTTGGGATAAGGATTTTAGCGTAGTTACAAGCGATATGGTTATAACTGCACTTTATGAAAAGATTGAAGAAATTGAAGAATATGAGGTAACATTCGTTGACGGACTTGCTGGCGAAGTTATTGCTGTTCAGCGCGTAGAATCAGGTATGGCAGCAACTGCACCCGAAGTTCCTTATCATGATGGCTATGAGTTCAGGGGATGGGATAAGGATTTCAGCGTAGTTACAAGTGATATGACAGTTACGGCTATATATGAAAAAATCGATGTAGAAAATATAGTTCGAGGCGATGCAGATGAAAATGGCGAAGTAGAATCAGCAGATGCGACAAAGGTTCTTCGCTATGTTGCAAAGCTTGAAACGCTCGAAGGAACAGCATTTAAGAATGCGGACGCTGATGAAAACGGAGATGTTGATTCAGCAGATGCTACATCAATTTTGAGATTTGTTGCAAAGCTCGGCTGGTAATTGAAAGTTGAAAATTATAGTTGGAATCACAGCTGCCGCATTATTGCGGTGGCTGTTTTTTAAAAATCTACTCTGTTGATATCTTATTAAAATTATGATAAACTATATAATAATGGAATATAACGTATATAAGTAAACCAAAAATATTGCTTTATCAAATATATTTTTAATTAAAAGTCATAAAAAATTCAATTTTTATGAGAATAAAACGAAATTATATTACATACATAGTTAGACAAAAATAAAAGCTAATATTATCACACGTTATATATCTAATCTGCCAATTTTGAGTTTGGAAAGTGGCTATAAGGAGATAAATAATAATGGCAAAAGAGTATACAATAAAAGATGCTAGGCAACTCATTAATCGACACAAGGAATTGATTTCTAATTTGGAACATATTTCATCAATTTCATCAAATATAAATGCTGAAATACGGAAAAATGCCAATGACCTGGTTATTCGAGGCACTATAAAACGATTAGTCTTTGATGATTGTGCTAAGCCAATGAAAATCAATGCTAAGATTCAGGATGTTGAAAAACTTATTCAAAGTTTGTATAAGTATCAGAAAGCATCATCGGCAATTGATAGTGCAAAAGCATTTCAAAATTCAACAAGTGCAAAAGTTAAGAAAAATATAGATTTGCTCAATCCGGGACTTGCTGGCTTATCGTGGCTATTTGGAGGCAAACGAGTTAAAGAACAAGCGACACGAGCGTATCACGAGTTAAGTGCTTTATTGAATGAAAGCTACAGTCAAATAATTCCTTCACTTATGGCGGATGTGGATGAAACAGAGTATCTTCCAACAGATATAGCGTGGGATGCATATGAGTCCAATCCAACTTCTTTTTCTGAAATATTAAAGAAGGCAATTCCGGATATATTCTTATATGATTCTATTAACAATCCGTTTCAAGAACAATTAACTCGATTGGATGCTCTGAGACAGAAAGAAACACAATGTGAGGTGGCTACTGACAGTTGTGAAGATAAAATCAAATTAGCGGCCGAGAGAATGATGGCGCAGACTTCGCTTGAAATATTAAAAGATGTTCCTGTAGATGAAGTCAATCGAGCAAAAGCCGGATTTAGAATTAAAACTTTGAAAGATGCAGGGTTTAATACAATGGCAGATGTTTATTCTGCATCTATATTTCAACTATCGTCTCTATATGGTATTAGTGAAAATGCCGCAACTTCAATGAAAAGGATTGCTAAGGAACTACTTGATGGTGCACGAAAAGATGTAAAAATCAAGCTCAGCGCTGACAATAGAAATAATCAAGCCACAGAACTTATAAAGGCGATTTACGCTTATAAACTCAAAAAAATAAGTAGAGATGAACTTAGAAAAATTATTGACTCAAATAAACAATACATTGATGAAGCAGAAAAAAAGCTTGTATCTGTTGGCAGTGGGATACCATGGTTGTTTTATTCGTTGAATGAACGAAATGATGTTAAAAGTGCTTATAATAAAATAAAGTCAGTAATAGATGGTGAGTATTCGAAAAACATTAATAGTATCGCAAATATTCTTTTAAATGATAATGTAATTATTTCCGACAATGTAGCATGGGATGATTTTATTAAGCATAATATCGAATATATTTCTATACTCGAAGAAATTGTTCCGGGCGCTCTTGGTAACAACGATGATGTTTATGGACTGCCAGAGGAGCTTGCACAGGAAATTCAGGAAGAAGTTATATTCCCTGATGGACTGCTTTGTACATTGCGACGATATCAGGAGTGGGGAGTAAAGTATATTCTGCACCAAAAGAGGGTTTTACTCGGTGATGAAATGGGACTTGGTAAAACAGTGCAAGCAATTGCCACTATGGTATCACTACGCAATACCGGTGCAACACATTTTATGGTTGTATGCCCTGCAAGTGTTATTACTAACTGGTGTCGTGAGGTTAGCAAGCATAGCAAACTCCGTGTTACAAAAATTCATGGTTTGGGTCGTATGCAGGCGCTAAGGTCGTGGGTTAAGACTGGAGGTGTTGCTGTTACAACTTATGAAACGACAAACAACATTTCGGACAGCGAATTGGATTATATCGATTTAGTTGTAGTAGATGAAGCGCATTTTATAAAAAATCCAGAAGCTAGACGTAGCATAAATGTGAAACGTTTATGCCTAAAAGCTGAACGGTTGTTGTTTATGACCGGTACTGCACTTGAAAACAAAGTAGATGAAATGGTTTCTTTGATTAATGTACTCCAGCCTGAAATTGCAGAGTCGGTTCGAAATATGACATTTATGCCAAATGCTCCCCAATTTAGAAATCGTGTCGCACCCGTTTATTATAGACGCAAGAGGCAAGATGTGTTGACTGAACTTCCTGAATTAATTGAATCAAAGGAATGGTGTACACTCAATCCTGGTGAAAAAGAAAAATATGAAAGCAATGTGCTGGCAAAAAATTATGCTGCATCTCGCCGATTGTCGTGGGATATTGATGATCTTAAAAAATCTTGCAAAGCAAGTAGACTTCTAGAAATTATTGAAGAAGCGAAAAATGAAGATAGAAAAGTCCTTGTCTTTTCATTTTTCTTAGATACTATTAGTGCTATCAGCAATATTCTTGGAACATGTTGTTATGGTCCAATTAATGGTTCAATACAGCCACAACATCGCCAAGAAATTATTGATTCTTTCGACAAAGCTCCTTCAGGTTCAGTATTGATTGCGCAAATTCAATCGGGTGGAACTGGTCTTAATATTCAGTCTGCAAGCGTTGTTGTTATTTGTGAACCACAGTTAAAACCGTCAATTGAAAATCAAGCTATTTCGAGGGCATATCGTATGGGTCAAGTAAGAAATGTTCTTGTTTATAGATTGCTTTGTGCAAATACCATAGACGAAAAAATAACACAGCTCTTAGAGCAAAAACAACAAATTTTTGATGCTTTTGCTGATAAGTCTGTTGCGGCAGAACGAAACGAAGTTCGTGACGAGGAATTGGACGAAAAGAAATTTGGACAACTTATCCAGGAAGAAATAGATCGTATCAATGCAGAAAAAGAGAAAGCAAAAAATAAAGATACATAGATATAAAACGCGGATGGACAACATTTAGGCTCGGAAACATTTCATATAAGAAATTAAAAAAGATAGTTGGGTAATTTGTTAGTTTGATTG
>CADBRR010000047.1 GCA_902797145.1 uncultured Eubacteriales bacterium
CAAAACCGAATATCTTGGCAGAATAAGGCTTGCGTTTGCAGACTCAAACGGTGAAGAGTATGGCGCAACGGATGCTCAGGTAACGAAACTTGTAGGCAAGATAGTTTTGAGGACTACTTCAAGCACAATGTCATTCAATGCGAAGACAGGCGACAGCGCAATATCGAGGGCAATTTCGCTTAGCACAGCGCTTGAAAATATGGGCTATAAGCTCAATATTGCAAAGCAGAGAATCACATTTGCAAGATAAAAGCGAATAACTTCACAGGGGATGAGTACAGGATAAATAATGCGCTTGTCCCTAAAATTTTTAAAAAAATAATATATTTTTTAAAATGTTAAAAAGGTTGAAAAAAATGGAAATATGAGTTATGATATACTTGAATGAATATTGAGAGTATCATGTATATTCTCGTGGATTGTGACCAATAATAATATAAAAATTATTTGGAGGAAATTTAATTATGGTGACAAAAGTTGGCATCAATGGCTTTGGACGCATAGGTCGTCTTGTTCTGCGTGCATCATTTTCAAAGCCTGATATTGAGGTAGTTGCAATAAATAACCGTAACCTCGACCCTGAGTACGCAGCATATATGCTCAAGTATGATTCAGTTCATGGCCGATTTGATGGCGAAGTTTCCGTAAAAGATGGCAATCTTGTAATCAACGGAAAAGAAATTATAGTTTATAACTATGAAAATCCTGAGGAAATTCCATGGAGCGAATGCGGTGCTGAATACATCGTTGAATCAACAGGTAAATTCAAGTCAATCGAAAAAGCATCAGCACATTTCAAGGGCGGTGCAAAAAAGGTTATCGTAACAGCGCCGAGCGATGATGCTCCTATGTTCGTTTACGGAGTAAATCATACAGAATATACTCCTGATATGAAGGTTATTTCAAACGCTTCATGTACAACAAACTGCCTTGCGCCTCTTGCACAGGTAATTCATGAGAACTTTGGTATCGTTGAAGGACTTATGACAACCGTTCATTCAGTAACAGCTACACAGAAAACTGTTGACGGACATGCAAACAAGGATTGGAGAAGTGGCAGAGCAGCAGATTATAATATCATTCCTAACTCAACAGGCGCAGCAAAGGCTGTTGGTAAGGTTATACCGGAACTCAAAGGTAAACTTACCGGTATGTCAATGCGTGTTCCAACTCCCGATGTATCGGTTGTTGACCTCACTTGCAGGCTTGAAAAGTCAACATCATATGAGGAAATCAAGGCTGTAATGAAAGCAGCTTCAGAAAGTGAACGATATAAGGGCATTATCGGTTATACAGAGGATAAGGTAGTTTCGTCAGACTTCCGTACAGATCCGAGAACTTCAATTTTCGATGCAGATGCAGGAATAGGGCTCAATGACCATTTCTTCAAGCTCATCGCATGGTATGATAATGAATGGGGTTATTCAAACAAGACTTGTGACCTCGTTGCATATATGGCAAAGGTTGATAAGCAGTAAAATCAATAAGAATTATTATAATGAATTTTCAGGGGCATTGTAAATGTCCCTGCTTTTATAATCTATAAAAAGGCGGAATTTTAAAATGATAGTGTTTGACAGATTATGGGTAACGATGAAAGAAAAAGGAATATCGCAGTATAAGCTTATAAAGGATTATAAGGTTAGCAACGGTCAGCTTGATAGGCTCAGAAAAAATGGAAATGTCAGCACTTATACGCTCTCGGAACTTTGCAGAATATTGAATTGCAGCCTTGATGATATAGCAGAATATAAAGAAGATGAAGAATGACCGCTCGGTTTGATACTAAGAATTTTATTACATATGATTACAAATGATTGCAAATGAATATAATATATGATATAATAAATAAAAAAGGAGTGAAAATTATGGCAAGCACACTTATACAATTTCGCACAGATGATATAGTTAAGATTAAAGCGACAAATATATGCGACAAGCTTGGCATAGACCTGCAAACATATATGCGTATGTGCTTATCAAGGCTTGTGCAAGAAAATGGTATTCCGTTCAGTATGAAGCTTGATGAAATTGAGGAAGATGAGGGCATAAGAGCAATGAAATCTGCAAGCAAAGTGGCAGAAAAGTATGGAATTGCAAATATGTCGCTTGAAGAAATCAACGCTGAAATTGATATGGTAAGGTCAGAAAATGGATAAATATTACGCTGTTATAGACACAAATGTTGTCGTATCTGCAATGATTAAATTTAATTCTGTACCGGGAACCATACTTGAACTCGTATTTATGGACACTATAATTCCTGTACTAAACGATGAAATCCTTAAAGAATATAGGGAAGTGCTTTTAAGACCTAAATTTCATTTTAAAGAAGATGATGTTACAACTTTCCTTGAAAGTATGGTAAGAAGAAGCCTTGTATTAGAGGCTGAAAAAATAAATATTGAATTGCCTGACCCGAAAGATATTATATTTTATCAGGTAGTCATGGAAAAAAGAAAAACAGACGATGCTTATCTTGTAACAGGAAATATAAAACATTTTCCAAATAAAACGTTTATAGTAACTCCAAGAGAGCTTCTCGATATTATAGTTTCAGAACAATGACAATTAACCGCTCGGCAAAAACCGAGCGGTCGCTTTTTACTTTGTAAATTTCTTAATCCAGTTTGTAATTTCTTCGAGCCTGCGAACTCTGTGTTTAGGCTTGCCTGAACGGCTCAATTCGTGATTTTCACCCTTGAAATAACACATTCTCGTTTCAACGCCACGGTCGATAAGTGCGCTTAAAAGCTGCATTCCCTGACTCATTGGGCAACGATAATCCTCGTTTGAATGTATGAATAATGTTGGTGTGTTTATATTTTGCGCATATTTAAGCGGTGAATGATACCACATTTTTTCGATGTTCTCATATATGTCTGCGCCTGTCTGGTCGGGTGCGAAATACAAACCAATATCCGATATTCCATAGAACGAAATCCAGTTTGAAATAGACCTCTGTGTTGCAGCGCAAGCGAATCTATCCGTATGACCTATTATCCAGTTCGTCATAAATCCGCCGTATGAACCGCCTGTTACGGCAACTCTCTTTTTATCAATCTGCGGATATTTTTCAAGAACTGCATCTGTAAAATCCATAAGGTTCTTATAATCTACTGTGCCGTATTTGCCACGAATATCGGCAAACTCGTTGCCACGACCGTCAGAGCCTGTCGGGTTTGCAAAGAATACAAAATAACCCTCATTTGCCCACAACTGCATTTCATGATAGAATACCTCGCCATATACGGTCTTAGGTCCGCCATGAATATCCAATATTGCAGGGTATGACTTGTTTTCATCGTAATCCTTGGGCTTTAAAATGAATCCGTCAATATCCGTTCCTTCGCTCATAATAGTCAGCTTTTCATAGTCTGCTACATACCTGTTTTCAAGAACCTTTGAGTTAAAATCGCTTATAATTTCGTATTTTCCATCATAAATTTTGTACAACTCCTGGAGCTTGTTGTCATACATACAAACAGCGATTATGTTTCCGTTATCGTCAACATCAAAATCATCAATAGAACCCTCATGCTCGATAACTGCCTTTACGCCTTTTCCGTCAAATACATAGAGGTTTGAAGCGTTCCTTATCGTCGAAACAAAATACATTCTGTCATCTACAATTTTCATGCCTCTTGAACTTCCGAATCTGCAATCGCTGCCAACAGATGAACCTAAGCCCTCCTGATTTTCGTATAAAACAGATAACTCGTTCGTCTTTATATCGAACTTCATAAAATATACGTTTTCGTTAAGTCCGTGCCTTTTATGGTCAGAACCGAAAAGCAAAATATCATTTCCAAACTTGTTCAAAAGATAAATCTGATATTCGTTGTGCGACCATACCTTTGTTATTGTTTCATTCTTTAAATCATACTTGTAAATATCTGAGAAAAACTCAGGCTTTTGCGAATATTCTTCGCCCTCAAAATAAAGATAATCATCAATAAGCTCCACAGAACCCGTATTGAATAAAGGCTCCGTTATCCTCTTATATTCTTTTTTATCCGTATCAACTAAGAACAATGCTGTGCGCTTTTTGTTAATGAATCCGCCTCCGTTTGCCCAGAATGGCGATTCATCTAAAACCTCGTAATCCTCATTTTCCTTGATTTGCTTGTGAACCTCTGCTCTCTGTTCATCGTTCATCTTGTAATAATCGGGATAATTTGCATCAATTCCGCCGAGCGCATAATATTTTCCACCCTCAATTTTTTTGAGCATAGATACAGCAAACGGTATCTCGAAAGCCTTTACAGCCTCGCCGCCTGTAACATCAATCCTGTAATATGATGTGAATACGTTTCCGTCCTTTGCCCTGTTTTTCTCGTCATCTGTGCGCATTGCGGTAAAGAGAATGTGCGTATCGTCTTCCCACAAATAATTGCTTTCCTTATCCATGCCTGTAAGACGCTTTAATCCGTTACCATCGCCTACATAAATGTTGCTCGTGTAAGAATTGTTCTTTTCATCGCACATTGAAACGACAAACGCAAAACGCTTTCCGTCAGGTGAATAATTAAGACCTGATAAAAATTTATAATTCAAAAAATCCTTTAATTCAAGCTTTTCCATATTATTTTATACCTTTCCTTATTCTATCAATAGCCTTTAGAGTGTTTTCTCTGCTGTTGAATGCTGAAAGCCTAAAGAAACCTTCACCGCTCGGACCAAATCCTACTCCGGGTGCGCCTACAACGTGATATTCATTTAATAATCTATCAAAGAATGCCCACGAATCGCCGCCGGGAGCTTTGAGCCATATATAGGGCGCATCTACGCCGCCGTAAACTGTGAATCCAGCTTCACGCAACCCCTCACGCATTATCCTTGCGTTTTCCATATAATAGCCAATTTCTGACATAACCTGCGCTCTTCCCTCATCGGTATAGATAGCCTCTGCACCACGCTGTATAATGTAGGGCGCACCGTTGTATTTCATTGTCTGCCTCTGTGTCCACATAGCGTTTAACGATACCATATCTCCGTTTTCGTCAATTCGCTTTAATTCCTTAGGAACGACTGAATATGAAAGCCTTGTGCCTGTAAATCCTGCAATTTTTGAGAATGAACGGAACTCTATCGCAACTTCTTTTGCGCCATCTATTTCATATATGCTGTGCGGAACATCATCTTCTGTAATGAATACTTCGTATGCGTTGTCGTAAAGAATAATTGCGCCCGTCTTCCTTGCATAGTCTACCCACACTTTAAGCTCGTCACGCTTGAGCGCAAGCCCTGTCGGGTTGTTGGGGTAGCAAAGGTATATAGCATCAACCTTTTGCTTGGGAAGCTCAGGTATAAAATTGTTATCCTCTGTGCAGGGAAGATATACTATTCCATTGTAACCCTGTAAAACATCATCAAATGCGCCCGACCTGCCAGCCATAACGTTTGTTGCAACATATACGGGGTATACGGGGTCTGTAACTGCAATAACTGTATCTTTTGAAAAAAGCTCCTGAATTGCCGATGTATCGCACTTTGTGCCACAGCTTACGAAAAGCTCGTCGTATGCAATGTCAATTCCTCTTTCCTTATAATCTTTAAGCAATATTTTATCCTTTAAAAAGCTGTAACCGAGTTCGGGTCCGTAACCATGGAATCCCTCATACGTTCCCATATCGTCAACCGCCTTGTGCAGTGCATTTATAACAGCAGGAACGAGCGGACGAACTACATCGCCTATTCCTATCTTTATAACATCAGCATCGGGGTGCGCAGCTATGAAATCGTTAGTGCGCTTTGCAATTTCAGTAAATAGGAAATTGCCCCTCAGCTTCTTGTAATCGCCATTGAGTGTTATCATATATATTTCCTCCGTAATTATTATCTCTTCATTATAATTTATTGTAACATAAACTGATAATTTCATCAATATTTGTTTTTTTATTACATTTGTAAAGAATGGCTATAATAAATTTGTAAATTATATAATAAAAGTATTGACAAAATATAATTACAGGTTATAATTAAATCAACAAACATTGTAGAATATTGGTTTTATCTCCGCAATGATATATGTTCCTAAAATATTTTTTTGGAGGAAACACCAATGTTATTAAAGAAAATTACTATTATGTTTGTCAGTATGATTATTGCAAACAGTATTGCTGTTGTAAAGGCTGAGTCAGCTAATGTGTTTGCCGGCAACAAATGCTCCGCCATGATTGATAGTAGAGGTTCACTATGGATGTGGGGCGATAATGAGTATGGAAAGCTCGGAAATGGGCAGGAAAGCTACATTGACGAGCAATGGAATTATATCTGTGCGGACGAATCCTCTCCCGTATGGATATTGAATGATGTAGCTTGCGCTGATTTAGGAGGTAATCATTGCGCAGCGATTAAAGAGGATGGTTCGCTCCTTATGTGGGGTAGCAATGAATCGGGGCAGATAGGCGAAAATTACGATAAAGACGTTCTTGAACCTGTTTCTGTTATGGACTCGGTTGAGAATGTTTCGCTCGGTGAAATGCACACTGCGGCGGTCAAAAAAGACGGAACGCTGTGGATGTGGGGCAATAATGAATACGGACAGCTTGGCGATGGTACAAAATTAAATAGTGGAGAGTCTGTCTGCGTAATGGAAAATGTTTGTAAGGTGGCGCTTGGAGCGTATCACAGTGCGGCACTAAAATATGATGGTACGCTGTGGCTGTGGGGCAATAATGATTTCGGGCAATTAGGCTTTGAAAGTTCGCATTCAAATGTGCCTCAGCTTGTAATGGAAGATGTAAAGGACATAAGCCTTGGCGATTACCATAGCGCAGCAATAAAAAACGATGGCTCGCTGTGGCTGTGGGGCTGTTGCTTGAATGGACAGATAGGTATTGATAAATGCGAAAATAGCGTTTGTGAACCTGTCTGTGTTATGGAAAATGTTAAGTCTGTATCGCTTGGAAGCTCGTTTAGCGGTGCAGTATGTAAAGACGGTACGCTTTTTATGTGGGGGAGTAACCTTAACGGTAGGCTCGGAAACGGAAAAGCAACCATAATTGACAAAAACAAGGTTATATGGGCAGATGAATTTTCACCTGTCAAGATAATGGAAAATGTGATTGACGTAAAGCTCGGTGAAAATCACGCTATTGCAGTATGCAACGGCTCTATATGGGCGTGGGGCGGTTGTGGCTGCGGTCAGCTCGGGATAGGCGAACATGATGATATGTTTGATGAACCGAAAAGACAAAGTAAACTTGACAAGTATTCACCTGTTTGCGTTTCGGAGCTTTTTGACATTTATAAAACGCTAAAAGGTGATGCAAACGGCGATTGGGTTGTTGATTCGGCAGATGCAACGACAATTTTAAGATATGTCGCAAAAATAGAATCGTTAAGCGGAAATTTGATTTTTGCTGCGGATGTAAACGATGATTTAATTGTGGATTCTGCGGATGCAACAATGGTTCTGCGAATAGTGGCAGGGCTTGAAAACAAGATAGAATAATGTAGTAAATTAAACTTGGGCTTTTCAGCGATGACGAAAAGCCCTTGATTTTATAATATCTTAAAATGATTTTTCCTAAATGAAATAAGCCCTTCTGACTGCATTTTTGAAAGCTCGTTTGAAAGTGCGCTCCTGTCAACAGAAAGATAATCCGCAAGCTGCTGCCTGTTAAATTGAATATCAAATTCCTTTGAACTTTTCTGTGTCGATACGGTATCAAGATACGCTAATACCCTTGAACGAACTGTTTTGTGCGCAGTATGGAACATACGCATAGATAACGCAAGGCTCTTTTTGTTAGATATATTGAGCAGGTTACGAACGAGCTTTTCAGATGCGTTCTTTATCTGGACGAATAGAATTTCAGTATCCTCGTTTGCTTGAACGCTGACGAGTAAGGGCTCATTAAGGTACGCATATGTTTCTGCAAAAACTTGACCTTTTCCAAGATGATTCAATACGCTCCTGTTACCCCATAGGTCATCGTTCACTATTGCAACGCTTCCCGATACGACTATTCCAAGGCAATCGGTTTTTGTGCCCGATGATAATATAATTTCGCCTTTCTTGTAACGCTTTTTGTATTGCGGTATTGATTTTATCTCGTTTTCGGTCATTCCGTCAAATATTATGTTCATAAAAGACTCCTGCTATATATTTTAAATCACAAAAGAACCGCTTTTCTGTGGCGGTTCTGATATTTTTACAAAGGTTTATTTGCTTAATTGCTCTTCTTTTTTATCTTTAACTTTTTTAGGCTGTTCCTCTTCAAAATCCTTTATAAGTCCCGATTCAACCAATATTGGTAGTATTGCGCTATAGAATATTGGCGCAATTATGCTTGCAAACAATGCGTTTATAAGCGACGGAATGAGCTTTGATACCATTGCAACCCATGTTGCATCCATTGAAAGTCCATCAACAAACTTTTTGAAAACAAATGTCTTTATCATATAAAGCACAACATATGTCAATGCACCTACAACTGCACCTATTATTGTCCTAAAATCCTTGTATTTTTTAGGATCTGCCTTAATGCCGTATACGATAACGCCTGCAACGAACGCCATTGCAAACTTAGATACAAATGTTATCAGCGCATCAACTACGCCATAACCGCCTGCGAGCAGGTCATAAAGCGCTGAACCCATACCTGCTGCTGCACCGCCTACAACCGGACCAAACAACATACCCGAAAGCAGGCACGCTGCGTTCGCAAAATGCACGTTTGACCCTAAAAACGGTATCTTGAACAGCGTTACAACATATACTACCGCTGCCATAACACCTGCAAATATTACTCTTCTTAATGATAATTTCGTCTTCATTTTATCTTCCTCCGAATATCTTATTTCTTACCGGCAATTAACATTATATAACAAACTGATATTACTTAAATAACCAGATACGGAATATTTTATAAGGTCAGAATGGCTATTTGAAATACCAAACAAATTTTAAAGGCGGAATTATTAGGCAAAAAATAGTTTAAGTTGGGTAAAAGATGAAGATATAATATAAAATAAATCAAAAATTTTAATAAAATTTATAAAAAACTATTTATTTATGAATAAATTTATGATAAAATAACAATACGCAATAATATATTATAATTTATTTTGCGCAAAAAAGTTAGTGGAGGCATAGAACATGAAAAAAACTCTTGCAATCGTTCTCGCACTCGTAATGGTACTCGCACTTGTTCCTTTCGGAGCAATGGCTGAAGAAGAGTACATCGAGATTAGAACAGCTCAGGATCTTGCAAACATCAATAATGAAGCAAGTCTTAAGAAGAACTACATCCTTATGAACGATATCGACCTCAGCGCTTTCAATGCACAGTGGAATAGTGCAAACGGCGGTTGGTGGGTACTCGGCTGGCTCGCAGATGACGTTCCTTTCACAGGTGTATTTGATGGTAACTACCATAAGATTACTGGCCTTACTCATGATGAAACAGGCGGCGTAAACGGTGGTTTGTTCGCAATTAACAGCGGTGTTATTCAGAACCTCACAATCGAAGGTGCTAACTTCCGTTCAGGCGCTATCCTTGGCGCATTTGCAGGTATCAACTATGGTATCATCGCAAACTGCCATCTCGTAGACAGTACTATCGCAGCAGCAGCTGTTGCAGATTCACCCTTCAACTTCACATGGTTTGAACAGACATTCAAAGGCTCACTCGTTGGCGGTATCTGCGGTATTAATTATGGTCAGGTAATGTTTGATACAGTTAAAAATTCAAGAATTACTTGGAACAATACAAACGCTAAGCAGTATACAGGTCCTTATGTTGGCGGTCTTGTAGGCGCAGCTGGTTATGAAGATGCTTTCGTAGGACAGAGCTATGTACTTGATTCATATGTTGGATTTGAGAATGCACAGAAGGAAGGCAGCTTGTTCCACGTTGGTGGCGCTGTTGGCTGTATGGCAAGCGCAAAGGGTATGACAGACGTAGCAGTTGCAAGAACAGTTGTTTCGGGCTTGCAGTTCGTTGGCGGTCTTGTTGGAACATTGAACTATACAAGCGCTATTAACTCAGCATCATGGGGCAATGGTCTTAGATACCTCAATTCAGAATATTATCCCGTAGCAGATCCTTGCTGTCCGCAGCTTCCTCCTACAGGCAGTGCTGTAATCAATATGTACTTTGAATCAGTATCAGATTACGGCGATGACGGTGCAGGTATCATTGGTATCGCAACAGAAAAGGTTCTCAGCGGTAACGTTATCGAATACGGCGAATGGAAGCTTGACGAAGAATACTGGAAGTATGAAGAAGGTCAGTATCCACTCCCCAAGAAGTACAATCAGATGTATGAACCCTATGAACATACAGTAAGATTCTATGCTGACGGCGTTCTCCTTGATGAACAGACAGTTATTGAAGGCCGTAGCGCAACAGCTCCCACAAACGTTCCTGAAAAGGAAGGCTACACATTTGTAGGCTGGGATAAGGAATTTGTTGAAATCTATCGTGATATGGACATCAATGCTGTATACGAAAAGATAGCTCCTACATACACAGTAACATTCATCGACGGTTTGACAGATGAAACTATTTCAACACAGCAGGTTAAGGAAGGCGAAAACGCAACAGCTCCTGAAATTCCTGTTCATGAAGGCTATGAATTTGCAGGCTGGTCAGTACCGTTTGTAAACATTCAGTCAGACCTTGAAGTTATCGCTATGTACGATGAAATCGGCGGTAATACAACAGTTCGTGGTGATGCAAATGTTGACGGTATCG
>CADBRR010000048.1 GCA_902797145.1 uncultured Eubacteriales bacterium
AGGTTTGTTATTCCATAATACTGATTTTCGGTTGCATTGCCTTTTGCGTCAGTTACCTTTTTCAGCAAGCGGTTAGAATAATATTCATAGCCTACTGAATTACCTCTTGAATCCGTAACGCTCTCTACAAGTGCAGAATCTGAATTATATGCCGTTTCGGAATGTATGTACAAAGTACCTGCGTTATTTCTAAGCCTTGAGCTTGTTACATTTCCGTTTGCATCATATTCATTTGACGATACAACATTTTTAGGTGTTTTAGTTGTTAAAAGGTTATGGTTTGCATCGTATGTATACGTAGTAGTATTACCCAGAGCATCTTTTGAAGATGTCAGGTTATTATTACTATCATATGTAAATTTATTTGTAGTATCTATAAGCGATCTATAGTCTGTAAGATTGCCATTTGTATCATACGAATATGCCTGAGAGAACTCTTCTTTAAACAGTTGTACACCGTCAAAGTAAGCATCATTAGCGTTAAAGTTATAGCATATACTTATTCTTATTTTCGTATATGTATTTTCTGCAACTGCGCTTGCGCACGCATACTGCCAATCCTCTGTATCTGCTCCAAAGTATGCGCTTGCGCCGTTTACGGATGTTGTGCCGTTATAAAACTCAAGTGCCACTCGTTTTATTCCGTATGTTTCACCGTTCTGTCTTGTCTTTGCAATTCCTGTTGATCTGAGCCATCCGCCGAACGAATATGTATCGCCTTTTTGACCTGCTACGGTTATTTCCTGATAAATATACTTATATTCGCCCGTATTGCCCTTTATATGGAATGTATTTGTTGACAAATCAGTCGGGTGTGAAGCATTACTATCCGTTTGGACATTGTCAGTTGATGTATTTATATATGCGTTTGCCGTCCATGAAGTTAAATCGTTTTTAAAGTCGGCATTTTCAACCATATTATAACGGTTTGGAGCTTCGCCCACTTCAAGCTGAACCGAATCCACATATACAATTCCTGTTAAGCTATTTGGCAATTCTATCTGCAAGCTTACTTGTGACAAATCACTTGGTACAGTAAATGTAAGCGCTGCACGAGTCCATTCGCTTGATGTTGTCTGAATAGGTTCCGACTGTTTTATTCTTGTCACGCTATTAGGGCGTGTTGCATTGAGCATAGCACCGCTTACACCCTTTAAGTATGCAGAGAGTGTATATGTTTTGCCTGCTTCAACGGCTACATTCTGGAAAAGGCACAGTTCGCCCGATGTACTTGTTTTATTAAGCATTGCAACATATTTTCCTGTATGTGCAGGTATTGATGAAATACGTGCATATGTTCCATTTGAAGAAGTATACGACCATGATCCTGTTTTTTCAAAGCCTGAATTACTAAGCAGGTTTATAACCGTATTCTGCATCTTTGAAACTGCTGAAAGCTGTGTTACTGTTTCATTGTAACCATCTCGCATATACGATTAAGTTATAATCATAATTTAGATTATGTTTATATTTTACAATATATTTTCTCAGTTGTAAATATTTTTTTTAAAAATTTGTCAATTTTCACAATTGAGGATACATCTATGCATATTAAAAGAAAACAGCCGATGCGTATAGCACCGACCGTAAACTTTAATAAATAATTATTTATTAAGAAAGAAAACGCCAAGATTGAGATAACCTGCAAAAGCAACCCAAACAGCGTATGGTATCTGAATAAGACCTGCCGCTTTATCGACCTTATAGAAAGTATAAATCATAGCGATAATCAAGCATTCGAGAATAACGAGCCATATGAATGCGATATTGAACGCCTGAAAATTAAAGAAAATAATACTCCAGAAGAAGTTAAAGAACAACTGGATAAAATAAAGCTTCAATCCTCTTGAACGAAGTTCGCTTTTATCGCTTTCATAAATCCTTGCTGCGCTTATACCCATTAATGCATACAAAATTGTCCACACAATCGGGAACACAATCGGTGGCGGAGAAAGCGGTGGTTTCGTAATCGTTGTATTATAAATCTCTGTTGCTTCTCTCGTAATAAGTCCTGCAATAAAGCCTATTGCTTCTGTAAGCAGAACCCATATAACATAAGTTTTGAATTTTACTTTTTTCATATATTTCACCTCTGTATTATTTTATTCATATTATTTCGGTAATATACATAACACGATTAAAATTTTACGCAAAAAACCATCGGCAAGCTTATCGTTTGCCGATGGTTTTAGTTTATAATCAGTATATCTCGTCAAGCTTTTTGCTTAGCGTGCCGTCCTTAGCATAGGGTAAAGCATCAAGCAGGCGTAAAAACTCAGTTTTTTGTTTTCTGCTCCTCTGCTCATGTTCAGATTTATAGATTTATAAAATACAATCAATAAAAATACTTGTAATTATTTAACCATGATTATTTCTCGGTCGCATTCGGCAGTATAATCGCCGCTCCAACTTTCTTTGAACTCGTCAACCGAAGTATAACGCTCTATAACATTATATCCTTTTTCAACTGATATGTCTTCTGAAAACCACACGCTTTTTTCGAAAAAAAGCTCATTTCCGCTTTGAAACTTAAAAATTATTCCTCTTGTAAGCCATACATCGTATGTCTGAACTCCCCTTTCAAAAAGCTTTTGGTGTTCATTAACAATATTAATTTCGGAGATAATATCATTAATCGGAGTTTCAACCATAGCCATTCCTTGAATTTTTGATTTAATATCATTGAAGGGCATCAATTTCATTTTAAATACTGCAACATCTTCATTGTTTCCGTAATAATCCATAACCTCAGCAAAATTGCTAAAAACAAATGCTTCGTTATCAACTTCTATTCCAACCTGCCCATATACAGAAGTTGAAAACTCAAATGGATCACACCTATATTTTACCATAGTTTTTCCGACCATCAAATTTATTGATTTAATAATATTATCGGAAAAACGGATATCTATATTTTTCATTTAGTTTTCTCCTTCACAAAGTGAATTTTTTGGCTTCTAATACCACCGGTATGCGTGCTTGGTCTTATATTTATATCTACTACAGGAGTTCCGTCAGAATTGGAAACTATACGCATTGTTATAACAGTTCCGTCAGCCATTCTTGTGATACGCAGAAATATGTTTTTTCCACAATAAGCGATTTTATCATAAAAATCTTTAGCAGTACATAGGTTGTCACATGAAGCAATATTTCTTGTAGTATCTTTGCCATGTTTACTATTCTCACCGAAGCTGAGCAACACCAGACAACCATTATTTTTAGTTTGATTTATTAGACTTGTTTTGCATAAATTAAAATGGAGCAGTACACCTGCCCCGATTGTTTTATATATAAAAAATTATTTTACAATACCGATAGCTTCAACTTCTACAAGTGCGCCTGCGGGGAGCTTTGCAACTTCTACGCATGAGCGTGCCGGGAAGTTATCGCCGAATGCTTCGCCATAAATCTTGTTTACCTTTGCAAAATCGTTCATATCCTTAACAAATACAGTTGTCTTTACTACATCTGCCATTGATGAACCAGATGCTACGAGAACTGCTTCAAGGTTCTTGAGCGCCTGAACTGCCTGTGCTTCTACTCCGCCTTCTGCGAGCTTGCCTGTTTCGGGAACAAGACCTATCTGACCTGATGTGAATACCATATTGCCTGCAACTACTGCGTGATTATACGGACCGATTGCAGCAGGTGCGTTATTTGCTGAAATTATTTTCTTCATAAATATTTCCTCCGTTTCTTTGTTTAATTAAATTTTAATATCATTAGTGATGTTTGTCAATACTCGAAGTCTTTTACTAAACCTTTGTTATGAATAAAATTGTTGATATTTTATTATAATTATGATATAATACTATATTGAAAGGTGGTGAGTGCATTGCCGATAACTAAAGGCATTAAGATTGCTGCGCAGAACAAAGCCGCACATCATGAATATTTTATAGAAGATACATATGAATGCGGTATGGCTCTTGTTGGTACGGAAGTTAAGAGTATAAGGCAGGGCAAAGTTAATCTCAAGGATTCATATGTGCAGATTAAAAACGGTGAAGCGTTTGTAATCGGTATGCACATAAGCCCATATGAACAGGGAAATATTTTCAATCGTGACCCGTTCAGGACAAGAAAGTTACTGCTTCATAAGGCGGAAATTCGTAAATTGCATAAGGTTTCGCAAGTAGAGGGCTATAGTCTTATTCCGCTTAAACTTTATTTTAAGGACGGCAGAGTAAAAATGGAGCTTGCAGTTGCAAAGGGTAAAAAGCTTTATGATAAAAGGCAGGCTATGGCTGAAAAGACTGCACAGCGTGATATTGAACGCAAAATGAGAGAAAAATATTAATGCGTAACGCATTAAATAATATGGGGGCGTAAATGGTTTCGACGGGGATCATGGATGCCGGATAAGCGAGTCGAAGACCCAAGCTTCGTTAAAATCGGGAAAATTTTAAAAAGAAACGACAATAATAGTTTCGCAATCGCTGCCTAATTGAGCAGTCGTTCGCCGTATGTTGCCCACGACATACGATACGGGCGTCATCAAAGTGGGGAACCAGCTTGCCTAAGCTTTGCGGCGAGTGGGATTTTATGAAGCTACTGAGGTTCTGACCCTTCCGTTGGGGGCTTAACCGAGGGAATGTTAAAACAGCGGATACACTCGTAGAAATTCTTGCAAACAGGTTTTCGGACAGGGGTTCGACTCCCCTCGCCTCCACCAAAGCACACAGGTACGAACTTTTTTTCTTTGAAAATGTGTTCTGCCTCACATTAGAAATTCCGTGAAATTGATTTTTTTCACGGAATTTTCTCGTTTTTTACATAAAACATTGATTTTTGATATAGATTTTGCGGTATAATCGTCCTGCCTTTTTTTGTTAATTTGTCTTTTACTCTTCCACTTCCGGCAATCCTGCCACGCTCGTGAGCAAACTCAAAAAGCCTGCGAGCAACGATGCCGATGCAACTACTAACCAATTTACATCTGTTATTACTGCACTTGTTCCGATGGTAGCTATAGTCTTTTTAATGTTTTCAAGCTTGGATAATAAGGCGTCAAGACTTGACGAGGCACTTTTGTCTTCACCTGTAATCTCAATTTTTAATGTATCAATCGTGTTATCCATTCTCTCACCACCTAAATATAATAATAAAAGGACTACAACCAAATTATATTGGTTATAGTCCCGATTGACTGTCTGCTCCAGTCCTGTTGCAGGAGTAATATTTAATTATTCTCTTCACTCGCATTCAATGATTTTAAATACTCGTTTAAATCCGTTCCATAAGTATACAAGTCAAATTCCGCCATAGCTTTTATTGCACACTCAGGGGTTTCATCAGTTGGAACATATCCTATTCCCTTAACAAATTTTGACCAATTGTATTCTCTTGAAAAACATGCATAATTACGATCATATCTCACGGAATAACCCCCTTTTCTTTTAGTAATTTTATTATATCACTATCGGGTTTAGAATACAATAAAGAATTTATTTCTGCAATCAATTCACCATAGATTTCTTTATCGTTTTTACTCCTCGCATACTTTGATATATTTTGGTAAATAAATTCTTCTGTAGTCATTCCGTTATAAAATGCCAACTGTTCGAGAATATCAACTGTTTTACTATATAAAGATTTTGATTTACCATCAATTATATGTCCAAATTCATGTGCAATAATATTTACATATGTTGTATCCTTAACAAACACTCCCTCCTCTACAGCTGAGTTGTATTCTTTTATCAAAAAATCGCTATCATCGAACATGAATTTATTAAGAGTTATAATTCGTCCATTACGCACAGCAAATGCACCGACATCAATTTTACTCGGGTCTCCTTCATACCCCAAAACATTATCATACACCAATATAACATTTTTTGTGTTCAAATTAGCAAACAATAAACTGTTTTGTTGTATCTCCACTTCAGTGATAATATTTTTTAAAATGTCAATATTACCACAATATGTTTCAAATCCGCCTGTTGGATTTGCTGCATGCCCTATTTGAACATCGTGTCTTTCTGCAAATTCAAAAATTTCTTTTAACTCTTCATTTGAAATATCTTTACCGACATTTCTTATATCCTTATACTTTTTAGGTAAATTATTCCTAAGAAAATTTCTTTCATTAGAAATTTCATTTATTTTTTCATCATAAGGCATTACATAACACCTGCACCCGATATGCGGTTTTGGCGGTATCTTGTCAATATCGTACACCTTATTATGTCGGTCCTTGCACGTTTTGCATCGCCTTGAATCCTCAAAAGATAACCATATGACCTTCTTTACACCGCTGTCTTTATATGCTTGTTTCGTTGCTTCATCTGTTACTTCAAGTGCATATTCTGCTACCATTTGAGCCCACAACCGCAGAGCTGTCATTACCTCCTTATCCTTCGAAACCGGACTTGATATAATGCTTTCTGCACATCGTGCCATTTTTCTTTCAACCTCATGATTGAAAACATACTTTGTAACAGGGCTGTATTCTTCGAGGAATGCAAGCAGCCATTCAAGCGTTATATCCGTGCTATTGTCCGATTCTGTTTCAGGCACAAATTCTTTTGCTTGCTTGTATGATTCTTTTGCAAGCTTGAGAAACATTCTCTCAGTTATATTTTTTATATCCGAATAAAGAGTTCTCGTCTTTGCTAAGATGTTTAGTTCAGAGCAATCTCGCCTGAACAGTCTATCATATATTTTGTGCCAGACAAGAGCAATTTAACAGAAGAATTCGCTCTATATAACGGACTTCCTACAAAGCATAAAATTAAGATTCCAATGGCGATTGATGCACCGTTTTCGCTCATAACATCCCGTGAAGAAATTGAAACAGATAGTTCTGTATGGAATAGTATTATTCATAAAGAGTTCTACGCAGCAATAATGTCAGTAATTAATTCGTTGAAGGCTACGGAGCGTGCAAAAATATTCAGATTTACCAAATTTGTTCATCGAATGCATGGTAACAGTAATGTCTATGTCAATGACATTTCAGATTGTGAATATCTAAAATCATTTGACTTTTTAAGCATTCTTAAATCCAGCGAAATCATACCAACCTTAGACAGAAATACGTTCCAAACTCCGCAGAGTAAGGAAGCATATCGTTTTTCTAAAGCTGCCACTATTCTTTTTGGCAAGGTATCTCCATCTGAATATGCTGGTATTCAGCCATCCAGCATTATAGATGTCGAAGGCACGGATTATGATTCAACATTAAAGGCTCTTGAATGTGCGACGGCTTCATTTAATCAGGAATATCTGATAATTAAAGAGCACGCTGAGCGTTTTATTAAGCAGGACGATTTTAGAGCTAATTTGTACGAACTACTTCAAGATGCGCCAAGCGAATTCAAGGAAAAAATGCGTAGCATTGCTATCATTCCGGTTTATGGGCAAATTCCGGGAAGCGTCGAATATATATGCTGGAAAAATGATAGCATTTTTGTGAAAAGAGGTGCTTCCTCATCCCCGGCAGAATATTATGTACTAAACGAAAAACTCATGTCCAAAATAGTTTGCGAGAAAATATTTGAATCAAATATTAACGAAATGAACGCTGAATGGGAGCGCAACCGATATAATCATCGATTGAAGCAAATTATACGTGGTAAAAATATCGAAGAAATCTATCAATACTTAATCGCAGAGTTCAAATCCGGAGCTTTCGAAAGGAACAATTCTTTTGATGTGCTCAATGCGGATTTAGAGAGAATTCCTTTGAAAAATGAGATGGGAGAGATTGTTGATACGCATCTGTTCCTTTGTAATAAAGATTTCGGCTATTTCCAAGTAGAAATGATTCAGCGGTTGATTGTCCATAAGGAGTGCGAACGATTTGCAGAATTCATGCACTGCAGCGATCTTGAAAATATTCATTATGATGATATCGACTATTATGAAAAGCTGACGGCAGATGACGTAGATACCCTCCTTGATAATTATTTTAAAAACTCAGAAGAAATCCTGCGTGGTTTTTACAAAGATGGACGTCTCTCATACGAATTATTGAGCGAATATGGGTTGGAATACCTGTCATTCAGCCGAACAAATGATTATGAGGAATCCTATCAGTTTCCTTCTGATCCGGCTGGAGACAAGAACTTGATTAAAAAACACGTGCAAGAACTTTGGAGAACCCGATATCAGTTGTTTCCGTGCAAGAAGTACGAACCGTTCAAAAATGTAAAAATCATTCTGGTTACATTTTTGATCTTAGTTCAGAGGATTATCGTGACGGCGCATTGCATATTTACACGGCAGATGTTGCCAAAAAGTTGTGCTTCTGTCAGATGTGTCACAAAGTCAAACATTATAAGATGATTGAAGTAAATAACATCGAAGTAAAACCAAAGTATTTTTTACCTAAGCTTAGAATTGCTCTTTGTTTGGAATGCAGTAAACATTTTGAGTCTCTGAGAAGCAAAGATACTATCAGAACAAGTTTTATTAATGAAATAAAAAGTACATCAATAGAAAATCAGGATACAGTAAATATCCATATTGGGGACGATGAAACAATAACATTTACTGCAAAACATTTGGCTGAAATTCAAGAAATTTTTAATCAAATGCCTAAACAATAATCATATCATAAATAGTTCATCGGCAAATGTTGCTCGACCATAAACTTGCGCCGACGATAAAGGAACTGCGTGCGCTTTTTTCAATAGCACTACTTGTCGTCGGCAAAAATCTCGGAGCCAAATGCTTGAAACGATATCAAAACAGTTCTTCCTGCTGCTTCAAGACTTACATATGTGTTCGTTTGTGCGAACCGCTCCACCATTATACCTCTTTTGTTGACGAACAACTACATTTGTGATAATATTTTAGAATAATAACTGTACAAAGGAGCATATGAGAATGTTTTTCTTTAATAGAACTATCAGAGTCGATGAAAAAAAAGTTGAAGCTTTTGCTGATTGGTTTCTGGAACAAGGCGAAAGAATTATTTCAAGCGTTGAAAACCGAACAATCGACAGACAAACAATGATGAAAGTCTTGGACGAAGTTGAATATCACTTAGCTCTTGTTTATCGTGATGGTTATAAAGGGCAGATAGAGTTTGACTACGGCGGAAGCGCTAATAACTGGGAGCTGAACCTTTATCATAAAAACAACCCGTTTTTAATGAAAGCAACTGAAATGATAGCTGCCACAATCAACAAAAGAAATAATCCAAAGTGGAGAGTTAATACAAGCAGATAAACATCTGGTTGATTTTTTGATGCTTGCTCTTCAACATATTTTATGTAGTATAAAGTTCTGTTTGAAGGTAATTTGCATAAATATAATAAGTGTAAATTTTCCTAAACCTTACTCGATAATAGATGTTAATTGAGTAAGGTTTTGTTTTAGTATCGAATATTGTAAATATTTGAAATAAATGTTATAATAAAATAGTATATTTTATATCATTCTCGAAAGGTAGGCAAGTTCGCATGGCTTTAGATATAATTGACAATACCAACAGAACTTTAAAAGATGATTTAACCAAAGAAATGCACAAAGGCAGCAAGGTCAATATTGCAGCTGCTTGTTTTTCGATATACGCATTTCAGGAATTAAAAGATGAGCTGCAAAAAATTGATAAGCTCCGTTTTATATTCACATCGCCGACCTTCACAACAGAGAAAGCGCAGAAAGAAAAGCGTGAGTTTTATATTCCACGAATTAACCGAGAAAACAGCCTTTATGGAACAGAGTTTGAAGTTAAGCTCCGCAACGAACTTACACAAAAAGCAATAGCTAAAGAATGTGCTGAGTGGATAAAGCAAAAAGTAGTTTTTAAATCGAATGTAACTAATGAAAATATGATGGGCTTTATGACGGTCGATGACAAATGCTATACACCGCTTTCGGGCTTTACAACAGTTGATTTAGGTTGCGAAAGGGGCAATAACGCATATAACTTTGTACAGAAAATCGACGCACCGCTTTCAGCACAGTATGTAAATTTGTTCAATCAACTGTGGAACGATTCTGCAAAAATGCAGGTTGTAACGAACCAAGTTATTGAGAATATAACTGCTGCATATAACGAAAACTCTCCTGAGTTCATATATTTTATAATGCTCTATAATATTTTCAATGAATTTCTTGAGGATATATCGGAAGATGTTTTACCCAACGAAGGGACAGGCTTCAAACAAAGTAAAATATGGAATATGCTGTACAGCTTTCAGAAAGATGCAGCGCTTGCAATTATAAATAAGCTTGAAAAATATAACGGCTGTATTCTTGCTGACAGCGTAGGTCTTGGTAAAACATTTACAGCACTTTCGGTAATAAAATATTACGAGGAAAAGAACAGGTCTGTACTTGTTCTATGCCCTAAAAAGCTTTCAGAAAATTGGAATACATATAAGGAGAACTATATAAATAACCCAATAGCATCAGACAGATTGCGTTATGATGTTCTTTATCATACCGACCTTACGAGAACGAGCGGTACATCAAACGGAAAGCGCCTTGACAGATTGAACTGGGGCAATTATGATTTGATTGTTATTGATGAATCCCACAATTTTAGAAATGGTATAGGGACACATTCAAATACACATGAAAACAGATATAAAAAGCTTATGGATAAAGTCATAAGAGCCGGTGTAAAAACAAAGGTTCTTATGCTTTCGGCAACACCGGTAAATAACCGATTTGTCGATCTTAAAAATCAGCTTGCACTCGCATACGAAGGCGATACAGATAAAATAGATGAAAAGCTTAATACTGAAAAATCAATAGAAACGATTTTCAAGCAGGCACAGCAAGCTTTCAATGAATGGAGCAGGTTTGATGCAAAGGATAGAACAACAGAAAATTTATTGCAAATGCTCGATTTTGATTTCTTTGAAGTGCTTGATGAGGTAACTATTGCCCGTTCAAGGAAGCATATTCAGAAATATTATAATACTTCGGATATAGGCTCGTTCCCTTCAAGGCTTAAACCCATATCTAAAAGACCGCAGCTTACGGATCTGAAAACTGCAATAAACTATAACGAAATATTTGAACAGCTTATGTTGCTCACGCTTTCGATATATGTTCCAACGCATTATATTTTTCCGAGCAAATCGGCAAAATATGCTGAATTGTTTGAAGATGGTAAGGTTAATGTGGGACTTACGCAGGCAAACCGTGAACAGGGTATAAGACGACTTACAGCAATAAATCTTATGAAAAGACTTGAAAGCTCCGTCCACTCTTTCGCACTGACAATGTCAAGAATTAAAGAGCTTATTGATAATACAATAGCAAAAATCAATGAGTTTGAAAAACATTCTTCAATGAAAATTGAGCTTACAGATATTTCAATGGATATTGATAGCCTCGATGCGGACGATATGAACGATGATATATTCACGTTGGGCAAAAAAGTTAAGATTGATATTGCCGATATGGATTATATCACATGGCGTGATAGCTTGAAAAAAGATAGCGAAACACTTGCTTTATTGGGCCTTATGATAAAGGATATTACTCCCGAACACGATAGTAAGCTTCAGGAGCTTTTAAGGCTTATCGAGCAAAAAGTAACGCACCCAATAAATGATGATAATAAAAAAGTTATTATATTTACTGCGTTTGCAGATACAGCAGAATATCTCTATGCCCATGTAAGTAGATTTATGAAAGACCGCTTCAATATTGATACTGCAATGATAACAGGATCTATTGACGGTAAAACAACAGCTAAAATAAAGACTGCTGACCTCAATACTATTCTTACTTGTTTTTCTCCTATTTCTAAGGATAAGAAATTGCTTATGCCTAACGATAATACGGAAATTCAAGTACTTATTGCAACTGACTGTATAAGCGAAGGTCAAAACTTGCAGGACTGCGATTACCTCGTAAATTACGATATTCATTGGAATCCCGTTAGAATTATTCAGCGATTCGGCAGAATTGACCGTATCGGCAGTAAAAATAAATATATTCAGCTCGTTAATTTCTGGCCCGATGTAACGCTCGATGAGTATATCGACCTCAAAAGTAGGGTCGAAACAAGAATGAAAATCGTCAATATGACAGCAACAGGCGATGATAACATCATTAACGATGACGAAAAAGGTGACCTCGAATATAGAAAACAACAGCTTCAGCGACTTCAGGAAGAAGTTGTCGATATAGAGGATATGTCAGGCGGTATTTCTATTATGGATCTGGGACTTAATGAGTTCAGGCTCGACTTGCTCGAATATGTAAAGCATAATGATGGACTTGATAAAAAACCTAAAGGCCTCCATGCAGTCGTTCCTGCAAACCACGAAAACCCCGATGGCGTTATTTTCGTGCTTAGAAATATAAACGATAGCGTAAATATTGATAATAGAAACCGCATTCATCCGTTTTATATGGCTTATGTAAAATATGACGGAAGTATCGTTTGTGATTACCTTAATCCGAAAAAAATGCTCGATACCGTAAGGCTTCTGTGTAAGGGTAAGAGCGAACCCATTTTGTCATTGTGTAAAGATTTTAATAACGAAACAAATGACGGAAAAAATATGAAAAATGTTTCCCAGCTTCTTAGCAAAGCTATAAATTCTATTATAGATGTTAAGGAAGAAAGCGATATTGACAGCCTGTTCTCAATAGGCGGTACAAGTGCTTTGCTGTCGGCTGTTAAAGGCATTGATGACTTCGAGCTTATTTGCTTCTTGGTCGTTAAAAGCAGTAAGGAGGTGTAAAAGCGTTGAATTTTCCTCAAAGTACGGAATTTAATAAACGAATACCTAAACAAAAGTTCTATGAAAATTTGCAGGTCTCCCCTGCCATTAAAAGAATTTTTGTTGAAGATATAAAATCCGTGTATTGGAAAAATAAAATTGCACCTGAAACTACTAACCTCGCCAAAGGTAGTAATGTCGATGAAATAGAGGTTTTTGAAATAAAACTCGCCTCGAATGACCTCAATATGTCGGTGCTTAAACAAATAGATGCAGCTATCCCCTACCATATTATTTTCTTGCTCGAATTTGAGGGAAAATTTAAGGTCGTAACTGCATATAAGGAAAAATCGAATGCAAAAACAAAAACCGCTTTCAAAATCGGCGAATATTTTAGCACTCAATGGCTTGATGAAATAGATGTTCCGCTCAAAATTGATGGGCTGAATATGGATAGCGTCTATGAAAACTTCGTAAGGCAAATCGCAGGCGATACGCTCGAAAACGAAAACGATGAATCGCTTAAAGTGTCGGTAGAGAGAGCAGAAAAGCGAAAACAGCTTGAAAAGCAAATTGCAGCTTTGGAAAATAAAATACGAAAAGAGAAACAGCCAAGGAAAAAATATGAGTTGTTTCAGGAAATGACTAAAATTAAAAATGAATTGGAGAAAATTTAGCAATATATAAGGAGGATTAGAATGGACAAGCTTAAAATGCACTCCGTCAACAAGGTTGACGAAAATATTAAAAAAATCGGCGAACTGTTCCCAAACTGCGTGACGGAAAGGCTTGATAAAAACGGCAAACAGGAATATTGTATCGACTTTGATATGCTCAGACAAGAGCTTTCTTCCGTTATTGTTGAGGGCAAAGCTGAACGCTATCAGTTTACATGGCCTGATAAGAAAAACGCTGTATTGCTCGCAAATACACCTATTTCAGATACGCTCCGCCCCTGCCGTGAAGAAAGCGTTGATTTTGATAACACAGAAAACCTCTATATTGAGGGCGACAACCTTTATGTATTGAAGCTTTTGCAGGAAACTTATCTCGGCAAAATTAAGATGATTTATATTGATCCGCCTTATAATACTGGGAAAGATTCATTTGTTTACAATGATGACAGTTCTATAAGAGGTGAAGAGTTTTCGGAGAGAAGCGGTCAACGAGATGAAAATGGCAACATTCTTTTTGATATACGTAAAAACAATGAGTCGAATGGTCGTTTCCATACGGATTGGCTTAATATGATGTATCCAAGATTGAAGCTATCTCGTGAGCTACTAACTCCTGATGGGGCTATATTTATTAGTATAGATGATAATGAACAGACAAACATTAAAAAATTATGTGAGGAAATATTTGGTGAAACCAATAAAGTTGCCGAGTTTGTTGTCATCCGAACTGAGGGAGGCGGAATGGCAAGGCAAGTAATAAAAGGACATGATTATCTCTATGTGTATGCCAAAGATATTACAAAATTTATTCCTCTTGGTAAGGCGAAAGATGTAAGAGGGAAAATAGTTGAAAAAGACGGAGAAAAGTATTGGATACAGGAAGATTGGCTAAGAAAGGAATTTGGTAA
>CADBRR010000049.1 GCA_902797145.1 uncultured Eubacteriales bacterium
CTTAAACACCTTAGATAAGTCCTGTTTAGTTCAGATATAGCAACTTATAGAAAGTTATTAGTCAATCGGCTTCATTGTCGGGAACAAGATAACATCTCTAATTGTTGCCGAATCCGTCAGCAACATAACGAGTCTATCAATACCCATACCTATACCGCCTGTTGGTGGCATACCGTATTCAAGTGCCATAAGGAAGTCTTCATCTATCATCATAGCTTCATCATCGCCATTAGCCTTTTCAACAGCCTGCGCAACGAATCTTTCCCTCTGATCTATCGGGTCATTGAGTTCTGAGAACGCATTTGCGTATTCATGCGATGCGATAAACAATTCAAACCTTTCAGTAACTTCGGGATTTGTCGGCTTTCTCTTTGAGAGCGGAGAAATTTCAACCGGGTAATCGATAACGAATGTCGGCTGCACGAGCTTATCCTCCACGAACTCATCAAAAGCAAGTGCAAGAACCTTACCTCTTGTCATAGTATCCTTAACTTCGAGTTTAAGCTTTTTACCCTCTTCCCTTGCCTGTTCATCAGTAAGGCTATAAAAATCAACACCTGTATACTGCTTTACAACATCATTCATAGTAATTCTGTTAAAAGGCGGAGTAAGGTCGATATCAAGACCCTGATACTTGATTTTTGTCGTTCCGTTTACTTTCATACAGCAATGTGAAATGAGATCTTCTGCAAGGTCCATCATTCCATGATAATCCGTATATGCCTGATAAGCTTCAATCGTTGTAAATTCGGGGTTATGTGTTGCGTCCATACCCTCGTTTCTAAACAATCTGCCAATTTCGTATACTCTTTCAAGACCGCCGACGATACATTCTTTAAGGTGCAATTCCGTAGCGATCCTCATATACATATCAATATCGAGCGTATTATGATGAGTTGTGAACGGCCTTGCATTAGCGCCTGATGCAGTAGGATTAAGAACCGGAGTTTCAACCTCGATAAATCCCTTTTCGTTCATACGATTTCTAATTTCGCTTACTATTAAGCTTCTGCTTATAAAAGTATTTCTAACTTCGGGATTAACGATAAGGTCAACGAATCTTCTTCTATATCTAAGTTCGGGGTCTTTAAGGCCGTGGAACTTTTCAGGAAGCGGAAGCAATGACTTTGAAAGCAACATAACATTTGTTGCGTGGATAGATATTTCACCTGTTCTTGTTTTAAAAACAGTACCTTCAACGCCGATTATATCACCGATATCGAAAGTTTTGAAATCGGCATATTCTTCCTCACCGACCTCATCACGCTTAACATAAATCTGCAAACTGCCCTTATAGTCAAGAATATGTGCAAAGCTTGCCTTACCCATAATTCTTTTTGCTGTCATTCTGCCTGCAACGCTTACCGGTTTGCCTTCAAGCTCGTCATAATTATTTATAATGTCAACGCTATAATGTGTCTGGTTATACTTAACTATCTTGAACGGGTCTTTATCAGCTTCTCTAAGCGCAGAAAGCTTATCTCGTCTTATCTGCAAAAGCTCGCTCAGCTCCGCCTGAGTCATTTCATTTGTGTTGCACACAATTTCCTGTTCGTTATTTACATTGTTTATATTCTTTTCGTTTTCCATATTTTATGCCTCAAAATTATATTTCTAAATGTATAGATACAGAGAATTATTCAGCTTTTTTGTCGGAAGTTTTCTTCTTGATTTCAAGAACCTTAATATTGATTTTACCTGCCGGAATTTCGATAGTAACCATATCGCCAACCTTATGTGAGATAAGGCCGCTTCCGATAGGTGATTCGCTTGAAATACTTCCATTATCGTAATCAGCTTCCGCATCGCCGAGAATCTGGAATTCATATTCCTCGTTCTCATCTAAATCTATGAATCTTGCGATAGAACCGATACCTACAACATCTGTACTAATTGCCGATTCATCAATAATAACAGCATTTCTTATCTGTTCTTCAATAATGCTGATTTCCTGTTCGTTTTCTCTCTGCGCATCTCTCGCAGCGTCATATTCTGCGTTTTCGCTCAAGTCACCGAAACCTCTTGCGGTCTTGATATCTTCAACGATTTTTAAAGATTTTTCACCTTTCAAATACGCAAGTTTTTTCTCAAGCTCCTCAAAATGCTCTCTCGTCATTTCAAACTTTCTCTGTTCAGCCATTTTTATTTCCTCCATACATAATATTCATCAATATATCAATGTTATTTTTAACCATATCAATTAATTTTATTTTAGCTTTTGCACTTTGTCAAGAGATATTGCTATTTTCCCCATTTTTTATCACATTTTCAAACAATTCCCTAACCTCATCAAGCGTATTGAGCGTATTTGCTTTAACCCTGAGCTGTGCAGCATCACGCATTCCCTTTGTATACCATGATATATGTTTTCTCATTTCAACAATTCCATGCTCGCCTTTATTTTTAACTATTCTGCTTGCATGGTCAAGCATAACACGCAGTTTTTCTTCCGAGTTAGGCGATATATATTGCCTATTTTCAAATGCTGCTTTAACCTGTTCAAATATCCACGGATTACCCTGTGCGCCTCGTGCTATCATTATCCCATCACAGTTTGTGTATTTAACCATATGAATTGCACTTTCGCCTGAAGTTATATCACCGTTGCCGATAACCGGTATGGAAACGCTTTCTTTAACCTTTTTTATTATATCCAAATCAACATTTCCGGAAAAAAACTCCATTCGTGTTCTGCCATGAACAGTTATTGCGCTCGCACCACATTCTTCTGCCATTTTAGCAAATGCAACAGCATTTATATGTTCATCGTCCCAGCCCTTACGAATTTTAATCGTAATCGGAACGCTCGATGCCTTTACCGCCTCGCTGACGATTCTTGATGCAAGCATTATATCACGCATTAGCGCACTTCCTTCGCCATTTGAAACTATTTTCGGCGCAGGGCAACCCATATTTATATCTATAAGCGCAAGCTCTTCGCCATGCGTTTGAGAAATATTCCTTGCCATTTTAGAGATTATTTCAGGATCGCTTCCGAAAAGCTGAACACCGCAAGGTCGTTCCTTTTCACTCGTCCTTATAAGCTCATGTGACTTCTCGCTTTCATAGAAAAGACCTTTTGCGCTGACCATTTCAGTATATGTAAAATCACACGAATGCTCAACACATATTTCACGGAACGCTATATCCGTTATCCCAGCCATAGGCGCAAGCATAACGGGCATACTGTCTTTATCCCTCAATCGTTCAAATATATTCATTACGGCTGCTCCGTTTCAATAAGGCTCATATCCGGAGTATGCTTGGGTTGTTCTTCTATATCATTTGTTACGAACGAATACCCGCTTATGAACCACTTATCATCAATTTTTCTGAATGTAACAATATATTCAGCTGTTTCCCATTCAGGGAGCGGATATGATGCACTCGTTTCACCCTCAGATATTGCAGACGGATTAACGTTGCCCTTCATCGACTTCATTCTCTCTATAACGTGCATTGATGCAACGCTTTGCCATGGCCACACGTTTATATTCTTTACATCAATAGCATAATCGTAACTATTTATCGTAAAGTTTGAATATTTTCCGTCATAGAGTTTAGAATCGTTTTTGATAAAATCCTCTGTAAAATATTCAGCAAGCTTTGCCCTATCACCGTTTTTCAATATGCACTCCGCACGAAGCGCCAGCCCCTCGGACGATATAATATAGAGGTTGCTTATATTTAGCATCGTCAGCATAATAACAAGCCCCAGCATAATTATAAGTCCTATAACAAGTATTCGAGTTGATATATATCGTATCACTCGCCTTGATTTTTGATATTTATTTAATTCTTCCATTATCTTCTCCTGATAACAATATATATTTATTATATCATACCACAAATTTGAGCCGAGTGCAATTTTTTATGATAATTATAGCTAAATTTTGCTCACTTTAAAATTACCACCTAATGAAATTATGTACTTTTGATACTCTGTAATCAAATTACCAAATAAATATTTTATGGATTATATTTATTTTTTAGAAATTTTTCAAGAATTTTTCAAAATTAATTTTAGAAATTTTAATTAAATTTTAGAAAAATTATAGTTTTTTAAGAAAAATTTTGAGTTTTCTAAATTTTTTCTTAAATTTTAAAAAAGTTTTTTTTGAAAAACCGTTGTAATAAAAAATTTGCCTCTTTACTAAATTTTATTTAATCAGTAAAGAGGTTCATATCAGATTTATCATGGCAGTCTTTAATATTTTTACTTGTGCAATTCAGTGTAATCTGCACGAAGATATATTTTAAAACAATCTTCTCTAATTCTCATATATTTTAAAATTTTCTTTATCATGGCAGCAATTTGATTTGCACTCAAATTTATCCATACATAAATATCGCTGTCGCATATTCGTACATTTTTGTTTGGTACAGATAATCGTTCAAAATAAGATACTCTATTCCCCTGAAAATCAGGATTACCCACGAATGAATTGACAAGCATAGGACTTTTTCTGTATGCCACTTCACATACCTTTACAAGTGCATCTTGCCAACTTCCAACTTCAATACGTCTGCCATCAATATCAAATGCACATATCCTCTTATGTGTGAAATCTTCATTAAGAAAATGTATTTCATCTCTCTTCACTGCATAATTGCTATAATTTACATATCCTCTTTTTTCATCTTTTTCAAGTAATTCATCATCTTTTTTCTCTTGCGACTGCTTTTCATAATCTATAGGCGTCATATAAGTTATATACTCTTGTATTTTTTCTCTTATTTCGATAATGCTATTACAAAATTGAACAAGCCTTGCGACTTCGCTGAAGTTATTTTTTGTAGTATTATCACTTATTTTTCCCTTTACACTTTCGAGCATACTTTCTACACTTGTATCGAGAAGTGCAAGTGCATAAATAACATCATCACCACATTTTTTATCTGTATCAATTATATATTTAAGTATCTGCTTTATTTCTTTATCTGTCATGTTTATTCCCCCATGTAGTTATGTGTTTAATAATATTTTACAACAAAAGTAATTAAAAATCAACATATTGTGGCATAACCATATAAATTTATAATCTAATTATTCTTCAACACCTATACATAAACAACAGGGGAGGCATAGCCTCCCCTTAAATAACATTACAATGTTAAATTATTCCTGAGTCCACTTTACGATAGGCTTTCTTGCAGCAGTTGTTTCATCAGGTCTGCCAACAGGTGTTGTAACAGGGCAAGCGTGGATTGCATCGGGATTTTCCTTTGCAACACGTGCGATGTCGATAAGTGCATCAACGAATTCATCAAGAGTTGCCTTGCTTTCGCTTTCTGTCGGTTCTATCATCATAGCTTCATGTACGATGAGCGGGAAATAGATTGTTGGCGGATGATAGCCACGATCTATAAGTGCCTTTGCGATATCCGTTGTATGGATACCGTTCTTTTCAAGCTCGCCCGGATTGATAACGCATTCATGCATACAAATTCTATCATGCGGAATACCATAAGTATTCTTAAGTCTTGCAAATACATAGTTTGCGTTAAGAACTGCGTTTTCGCTTGCTTCTTTCAAACCATTTGCGCCGAGTGAAAGGATATAAGCATATGCTCTTACCATAACGCCGAAGTTACCGAAGAAACTTCTTACCTTACCTACTGATTCAGGTCTATCAAAATCGAGTGAGTAAACACCGTCATTTTCTACAACAACAGGTCTTGGCAAGAACTTTTCGAGTTCCTTCTTACAGCCAACAGGGCCTGAACCCGGACCGCCGCCGCCATGAGGTGTTGAGAATGTCTTATGGAGGTTGATATGCATTGTATCAAATCCCATATCGCCAGGGCGAACTATTCCCATAATTGCATTGAGGTTAGCACCATCATAATAGAGCAAGCCGCCTGCGTTATGAACAATTTCAGCAACTTCCTTAATATGTGTTTCAAACAAGCCGAGAGTTGAAGGGTTAGTGAGCATAAGGCCTGCTGTCTGAGGACCTACTGCTGCTTTGAGCGCTTCGATATCAACGCTTCCGTCAGGAGCCGACTTGATTTCACGAATCTTGAAGCCTGCCATAGCTGCTGATGCAGGGTTTGTACCATGTGCAGCATCAGGAACGATAATTTCTGTTCTTGCTGTATCATTTCTTGATTCATGATATGCTCTAATGAGGTTCAAGCCTGTGAATTCGCCATGAGCGCCTGCTGAGGGCTGCAATGTGAACTTATCCATACCGGTTATTGCGCAGAGTGATTTATCAAGGTCATACATGAGCTTGAGTGCACCCTGAGCCATATCCTCGTCCATAAGAGGATGCATATCTGCAAACAAACCAGGCATTTCTTCATTGATTTTGGGATTGTACTTCATTGTGCATGATCCAAGAGGATAGAATCCGTTATCAACACCGAAATTTCTTCTTGAAAGGTTTGTGTAATGTCTTGCAATGTCAACTTCTGCGAGTTCAGGAAGAGGAAGAACATCACCCTTCATATTTTCGGGAATAATATTTTCCATCATCGGAACATCGAGTGCGGGAAGGTCACTTCCCCTATGTCCTTTAATTGAACGCTCGAACAAGAGCGGATATGATGATCTTGCCATTATTCAATACCTCCCAAAGCCTTAACGAGCTTATCCATTTCTTCACGTGTATTACATTCTGTTGCGCAGTACAATACGCCATTCTTATCTTCCTTATCGAAGTGTGAAAGACGAAGACCGCCTACAATACCTGCTTCCTTTGCAGCCTTATTTATCTTGCATGAGCATTTATCGCTGTCAACAACGAATTCATTGAAGAACGGAGTGTTCGGATAACGGAGCTTCGTTCCGTTTACCTTTGCGATTTCGTTTGCAAGGTAATGAGCTTTCTGCAAGTTCTGCATAGCAACTTCTTTCATACCCTGCGGTCCCATTATTGCAAGGTACATACTTGACATGATAGCGCAGAGCATCTGGTTTGAACAGATGTTACTTGAAGCCTTTTCGCGGCGAATATGCTGTTCTCTTGCCTGGAGTGTGAGTACGAATGTGCGTGTGCCTTCGCTATCAACAGTCTGTCCTACGATTCTGCCCGGAAGATTTCTGATGAGCTTCTGTGTAGCAGCCATAAATCCGCAGTACGGTCCGCCATATGAAAGCGGAAGACCGAGAGGCTGTGTATCGCCGATTGCGATATCTGCCTTATAGTCGCCGGGACGCTTTACAACGCCAAGTGACATCGGGTTTACATATGCAACGAGGAGCATATTGAGTTCATGAACCAACTCTGAAACCTCGTCCATATTGTCGAGGCAACCATAGAAGTTAGGCTGTGCAGCGATATAGCCTGCTGCGTTTTCAGCGTTTGCTTTCAATGCTTCTCTATCTGTTACGCCATCTTTATTGAGCGGTATTTCAACGAGTTCAATACCTGCACAATGAGCGTATGTATGCATAACTTCCTTAACATCGGGATGCAAGCCTTCTGAATAAAGAACCTTCTTTTTGCGCTTGCTGTCACGGAGCATAAGCATTGATTCAGCAGCAGCTGTTGCACCATCATAAACTGAAGCATTGCTTACATCAAGACCTGTGATTTCACAAATAAGTGTCTGATATTCAAATATTGACTGGAGCATACCCTGGCTCATTTCTGCCTGGTAAGGTGTATATGCTGTATAGAATTCACTCCTCATCATCATCTGAGGAATCATCGACGGAATATAATGACGATATGCGCCTGCGCCTCTGAAAATTGTGGGTGTGGGCTTGTTCATCTCGTCAAGAGCCTTGAAGATTCGTCTAACTTCAATTTCACTCTTTCCATCTTCAAGATTCAAGGGTTTGTCAAGCTTCAAATCAGCAGGAATGTCTGTGAACAAATCGTCCATTGACTTAACGCCGATTGTTTCGAGCATTGCTTGACGTTCCTCTACTGTATTGGGAACATAGCTTTTCATGTTATTACCTTTCTAAAATTCAATTTACCTATGCCCCCTGAAGGGCATAGGATTATTAGGCTTTATTTTAAATTATTCTGCAATATACTTTTCGTATTCTTCAGCTGTCATGAGTTCATCTTCTTTAATTGAAGAAATTTCAAGAGCTGCGATGAAGTTGCCGAATGCATCACTGTTCAAGAGTTCGGGTTCGCCATCAAGAGCTTCGTTTACTTCTACAACCTTGCCTGAAACTGCTGTGTAGATGTTTGAAACTGCCTTTACGCTTTCTACTACTGCGAATGATTCGCCTGCTTCGAATTCTGCATCGATGTCGGGAAGTTCAACGAATACGATATCGCCAAGTTCATTCTGAGCATGGTCTGTAATACCGATTTTTGCAACGTTGCCTTCTACCATGATCCATTCATGGTCCTTTGTGTACTTTCTGTCGTTAGGTGTCATTTTATTTTCCTCCTTGAAAATTTCTTTTATAATTTACTTCTGATTTATCAGAATTACTTTCTCTTATAGAACGGCAATTCAACTCTTTCTGCCTTGAGGTCTTTGCCTCTTACAACGATTGCAAATTCGCTTTCATTTGCAACCTTTGCATCAACGAGTGCCATTGCGCAGTTTACCTTTGCGCCGAGTGCCGGTGCAGGACTGCCTGATGTCGTCATACCAACAACTTCGCCATTGAACTTAACTTCGCAGTGTTCACGTGCAACACCCTTATCAACAACCTTCAAGCCGATACGGATACGCTTGGGATCTGCTATAAGTGCTTCTCTGCCGATGAAGCTTTCCTTTGTTGCTGTCTTAACTGTGAAATCAAGACCTGCTTCTCTCGGAGTAATCTGGTCTGAGAGTTCATGGCCATAAAGAGGCATTGCAGCTTCAAATCTCAAAACATCTCTTGCGCCAAGTCCGCAGGGGAGCATATCAACAGCCTTGCCTGCTTCCATGATTGCAGCATGGATTTTAACTGTATCTTCAGCCTTACAATAGATTTCAACACCGAGTTCACCTGTGTAACCTGTTGTTGAAACGATACACTTGCAACCTTCAACCATAACTTCGGGTCTGAATGTGTAGTACTTTGAAGGAAGCTCACCTTCGATTTTCAAGCCTTGAAGAACTTCCATGTAACGAGGACCCTGGAGTGCTAACTGACCAAAGTTAGCTGATTCGTTTCTCATTTCTACATCGTAACCGTTCTTGTGAGCAACAAACCAAGCAAAATCCTTGTCAACATTGCTTGCATTTACAACGAGCAAATACTTTTCTGTGTTGTACTTGTAGATAAGAACATCATCAACTGTTGTGCCGTTTTCATAGCAAACTGTTGTGTAACGGCAGCACAAATCCTTGAGTGTTCTAATGTCAGCAGTTACAAGATTGTTCAAGCAAGCTTCAGCGTCTTTGCCTTCGATATAAATTTCACCCATGTGTGAAACATCGAAAAGGCCAGCACGTTCACGAACAGCTTTGTGTTCTTCAAGAACTGATGTGTACTGAACAGGGAGTTCCCAGCCACCGAAATCAACCATTCTTCCGCCCAACTTTACATGAGTTTCATAAAGAGGAGTTCTTTTAAGTTCCATTTCCAATACCATACCCGAAATAAATTCAGGCTTACCCTTTCTCTTTTTAGATTATATAAATTTATTAGTAAACGGTTTTAACCACTTTCCATTATAAACCATTAAAAAAACTATTGCAAGCATTTAATAAATTTCCTTGCACAAATGGAAGATATATATTTAAATCATAACAAATAAAAAGCGACTGCCGACAATTGCAGAACTTTACACAATAACCGACATCGCATTCAATTAAGAATATATCAACTTATTTGTTTTATATTTGTTTTCTTGGCAGCACGCCTATATATAGTCTGAACATATCAGTTTTTTCAAAAGAAATTCCTATTCCTTCAACAAATAAATCCTTTATGAACAATTCTTCTGTAATAGATTCATCAATAACTAAATCACAACCAATATAGCGCATTATTTCATTTGTATTTTTTACAATATTACTCGTTTGAAAACCAAAAGCTTCAGATTTAAAATAAAGTTTATGCTCTTTGATTCCATTCTCGTCATTTATTCCCCATAAAATCGGTCGATAATTACTTTCCTTAATCTTTTTACAAATATCTATAATCCGCTGATCTTGAAATCCCGCAAATTCATTTATAACTATATTTCCATTAATAATATCATCATAAATTTCTGCCATCCATATATAGTATTTAATTGCGGAGATATTGCACTCATCGTCGCATTCTATTCCAATAAGAAATAATCTTACCGATTCATAACTGGTTTTTATTTTTAATTCTTTTATGATATTTATTAAAGAGTTCTTATAGTATTCACCGTTTTTAACTTTTGAAAAAAACTTATCAAGCAATACTGATTGATCGCAAATATTACAAATTTCAAATATTATTCTGAATGTATTTCTACCATTTTTTTCTGCAGCAGAAATATCGCACACATCAATATATCCATTTCCCAATAAATCCGAGAACCTTTCTATAATATTTTTATATGGATATTTACAAAAAAGTTCATTCATAAGATTATCGTTTTTCTTCCTGTATACATTTTGTTTGGAGATAGCACCTTTGTTTATTGAAAGCCCAATATATTCAAAGCTGCTATCACCTAATTTCCCATATTTTTTTATTGATTCATCGATAAAGTCTATAACTTTCATATTATTTTAAAAAGCTAAATCCCGAAAGTATTACATAGAATTCAGCATTTACACTCTCCATCTTAGTTCGCAGTTTGAGAATACTGACACCCGATACATCTACATTGATTTCTGTAGGAACGGTAAGTCTGCTTAAATCAATCGTTTTAAGCACAGTCCCATCGCCTTCTATTATGAGCTGACATTTGATATTTGAACTAACATCATCTACCGCAACAGTTCCATAAAGTGTACTGTATTTGTATCCTAAATAATACTCTGCATATCCATTTTCCGGATCATTCCAACCCGATTTAGAACTTGAAATTTCGTAAAGGTTTCCATGTGTATAGTTATTTCCTATAGTATCCGTAACTATTTTACCGTCAGCAATTTTTTCATATCTTTTACTGTTTTGGAATTTAACTTCAGTGATATAAACAGGTTTTTCTTTTTCAAGCGTCGCCATCATCTCTGTAAAATCAGTAGAATCCACTATCAAATTTGCATCGCTTAGTACAGATATTGCTTCTTCATAACGCCGTTCTTCTCTAAGTACGTTAATTTTTTCAATTATCATTGTAACGTACTTTCCAGAATATTCATTATACAGTTTATCTACATCAGCATCATCACCATATTCGGTTCTAAAATCACTAAGTTTTTTAATTGCTTGTTCAAGTTCTCCTCTATCAAAATCTGATTTTGCAGTTTCCAAAGTTTCCTGCTTCGCTTGTTCTTTTAGATATAGGTTATATTCCGTTTCAATACTAGTAACAGCATTATCAATTTTTTCATTCACACCTATGGCATTATGGATATTGTACAATATTTCAAGACCTTTTGCATAGTCGCTGCTCTGCGCATATCCGTATGCCTGTTCAATTACTTTATCAATGAGTTCTTCCTTTTTTTCAGATGCTTCCTTGTAATTATTGACATCTCGCTCTATTATGCGTGAATAATAGAGCAATGAATCAGCATATTCGCCATTATTATATGCTTCAACAGCCTTTGAGTAATTATCTTTTGATCTTTTTAGTGATTCAGTTTCAGCATATGCTATTATAATGCTTTCTCGCATTTTAGATATATTCATATTAGAAATTGTATCTAATGTTTCGACCATAGATTTATAATCTATCTCGTTATTTATATATTTTTCAGTCATTACATTTATGCTTTCATTAAGTTTTTCTATCAGTTTATTATAATCTTCATCTGAAATTGAATTCCATTCGTTGAATGATTTGATTGCTTCTTCGTAATTACCATTTCCTATACTATCATAAATACTATTAATTGAAGTACCGCATCCTGACATTCCTAATCCTGTTAATAAAATAGATGATGTTACAGCTATAGATTTAACATTGATTGATTTATTTTTTGACATACTATCCCCCGCTATATATTTTTTGATTCTTGAGTATTATGATTTGTGGATAAATTAATGCTTATATCAAGAACTGTTGTTTTGATTATATATCGTGTATCCAAAATTGTCAATATTTTCTATGCGCAAATTGCAATATTCGTTGAAAAGCGCAGCATCTACGCCATCTATATATTCAAAGCAAAGCACATTGAACGATTCTATTGTTGCATTAATATATATTTTCCCAAACTCAAGCTCATGGATTACCCCTAATTCAGATGTCATCTGAGTCGCTATTTTATTCACATTCTGAAAGCACAAGTGTTCTAATAAACATACAAATAACCATTAGTAAGCACATCGACTTTGTAATTCATGTTTTTATTTTTACTTCCTTCCTCATTTAATAACATAAGCTTTTAAAAAGCTTTACTGCTGTTTTAATAAGGTCATCGTCAAAATCATAATCTACTGTATGGAGCTGGGAATGACTTTCGCCACAGCCAATGCCAACAATCGCTCCGCTTGTATGTTTTAAGAAATAACCAAAGTCCTCCGACCATCTAAACGGAACATCAATATTTTTAAATTCAAGCCCTGCCTCTTTACAGCTTTTTTCAATTAAATCGCAATATTTATCATAGTTTTTAGTCATAGGGAACACATCGGTAAACTCATAACTTGCTGAAATTCCATATTGACGACAAATTGATTCAGAGTTATCTTTTATCATATTAATGATCTTTTCAAGGCTGTTTTCGTCTTCACTTCTAAGCGTAAGCATAATTTTCCCCTCGCCTGCCGAAGTTCCGAACGCCTCTTTGCCAATATCCACACGAATAACGGTGCAGCGTGTAAGATATTCAAACATATCGCCTATATTTTCGATACTTTCAAGAATCTTTGCAGCGACAAACGCAGGGTTCTTGCCGTATTCGGGGTATGCTGCATGGCTTTCTGTGCCGATAAGCTTTATAATCATACCAAGCGATGCGCACGCAAACGTTCCACGCTTTATAAGAACAACATTTTTCCTCTCGCAAGGAATGTTGTGATATGCAAAAACCGCCTTGATATTGTTCTGTTCAATAAAACCTGTATCTGTAATTTCTTTTGCGCCAATACCGGTTTCCTCACCATGCTGGAACACGAAGAATATATCAACATTATCAGGCTTATCCTTAAACACCTCGCAGGCGAACGCACAGAGTGAAGCGCTGTGTCCGTCATGACCGCATTTATGCGAAACGCCTATGTTTTGGGAATTATAATCAAGCCCTGTTTCACATATAGGAAGCGCATCAAAATCTGCACGGAACGCAATTCGCCTTGCGTTATCGTTTCCCGAACGATACACCGCATAGAACCATTTTCCCATATCGTGAAGCTCTAACTGCGTATGAGATAACAAAAATTCCATAAGCAAGGATTTAGTTTTATTTTCCTCGCCTGAAAGCTCGGCGCACATATGAAGTGAATGCCTTAAAGCCTTATAAAGTTCAAAGTCATTATCGTTCATAATCATTCAAGCCCCGCAACAAAACGCAAAATAGCAGTAGCATCTGCGCTGTCGTATTCTCCGTCAGCGTTCATATCAATAGCAGGTCTGCCCTGAAAATTTGGTACAGCCAATGAAGCAACGAACCTTAAAACCTCCGTTGCATCTGCTGAATCAACTATTCCATCAACATTGACATCGCCACGAATCGTAAAATCATAGAAAACTTCCATATCATGCGTTACGCAATAAATATCATCGCTCCAATATGTAACCATACCATCGGGCGCTTCAATTTCGGGCGGAACTGCGCTCGAATCTTCAATAACCTGTTGAACATCGAGTACTTCGCCTGTATCTTTATCTATAAATGTAACGGTGAAGGTTTCAAGCGGTCTATATTTTGCGCATATCAAAATATCGCTTACAATCGAACTTAAATCTCCGTCCCAGCCGAGGAATTTATATCCCTCATGAACAGGAACTTCGGGCGGAATAACCGCCTTGTCCGCCTGAACATATTTTGTTTCAATAATTTTATATGTAACTGAGTCCATAAAGATTACACGATAAAACTTTGTGCTAACCTCGTAATTTAACAAACTGCATCCAAGCCTGTTTCCGTCAGTATCGAGGAAATATGTTCTTGACTCGTCAATGCTTATTAAGCCTTTTTCCTTTTCAGTTGAAATAATGTTGAATTTGAACGTGAAAATGTTTCCGTCACGCAAGCTTGAACTGCCCGTGTGCGCAAACGCAAATATTATTTCACCGTTGCCGTCGTTGCGGAGCAAAGTCATTGCATTGACAGATGAAAACATATTGCTAACTTCCACTTCGCCGTCAAGCGCAATTATTTTAGTATCGTAATTTAAAACTAATCTGCCCGAAACAACATCTTTCAAGTTTTTAGCGTTCATTTCAAGCGTAACGGTCATTTCTTCGTGCGATGAAGAAATTTCATTGAATGAGAGTTCTACCTCATTTTCAGCAAATGTGTATTGACTTAACTGCATTATTATCATTATAATAGCAATGAGGATTAATGATTTTTTAATTTTCATAACCTTTAATTACTCCTTTGAATATTTAACTATTTTATATTATATTATAAATTCCGAAAAAAAACAAATATTTTCCTTAAAATCGGGGAGGTTTATAAAAATGCCATTAAAAATAGTAAGAAATGATATAACAAAAATGGAATGTGATGCAATAGTGAACGCTGCAAATAGTTCTTTGCTCGGCGGCGGTGGCGTTGATGGAGCAATTCATCGTGCAGCAGGCAAGGAGCTTTTAAAAGAATGCAGAACTCTTGGCGGCTGCAATACGGGGGAAGCTAAAATAACAGGCGCATATAATTTGCCTGCAAAGTATGTAATACATACTGTCGGCCCTGTATGGAACGGAGGAAATAGCGGAGAGGAAATGCTGCTTAAAAGCTGTTATAAAAACTCGCTTGAGCTTGCGAAACAAAACGATGTCCATTCAATAGCGTTTCCGCTTATTTCTTCGGGAGTGTATGGTTATCCTAAGGATAAGGCGCTCAAAGCTGCTACTGATGCAATAACGGAATTTCTTATGCGTGATGATTCAGATATGCTCGTTTATATCGTGCTTTTTACAAAGGAATCAATCACAGCAGGCAAAAAACTGTTTTTAGATATTAAAGCGTATATTGATGATAATTATGTCGGTGAAGAATATTATCAGGCGCAAGCGCAAAGAACGCTTGGGAATATGTTGCGCCGTTCTGCGCCAAGCAATAAATCTTTGGAGCGCAGCGCCGTATTTGAACAAGCATTGGCTAAAAATCCACACTTTGAAGAAATGTTCAATGAGCTTGATGAGAGTTTTACGCAAATGTTGCTTCGTAAAATCGACGAAAAAGGATATAAGGATTCAGAATGTTATAAAAAGGCAAACATCGACAGACGCTTGTTCTCAAAAATAAGGGGTGATTTGAATTATAAGCCTCGCAAGGAAACAGCGCTCGCTTTTGCAGTAGCGCTCGAACTCGATTTAGATGAAACTAACGAACTGCTTCGCAAAGCCGGACTTGCACTTTCGCACTCGAATAAATTCGATGTTATAGTTGAATATTTCATAAAAAATAAAATCTACGATATTTTCACTATAAATAATACATTGTTCGATTTCGACCAAACTCTGCTCGGAAATGTTGCACAGTAAAATGTTTTTTCTGCATATACTATTAAAAATTATATGCAGAAAACTATAATGGTTTGTTGACTTTCTGCATATAAATGTTATAATTATATGCAGAAACGGAGGAATCGTAATGCGAAAATTTGATTATTCATTTTTAGATAACGGAATGCTTCCTGCAAACCTTGTAACGCTAACGGGCAACATATATGCGCTGAGAAGTTCTGCAAGCATACGCAAAGAAAACAATCTGAATGTATTTACCGAGTTAGAGGCAATAGCAAAAGTTCAATCAGTAAAGAGTTCAAATGCTATTGAGGGCATAGTAACAAGCGATGAGCGTATTGCTGAAATAGTAAATAGAAGTAGTGCGCCACTCAACCATAACGAGGCAGAAATTGCAGGTTATCGTGATGCGTTAAACACGATACATAAAGGATATATGAACCTTGATTTTCGCAAAAACGATATATTATCTTTGCATGAAATGATGTTTGCACTTGTCGGTAACGAACATGGTGGAAAGTTCAAAACGAACGATAACCTCATACTTGAAGTCGACAAAAATGGAAACAGGAAAGTTCGTTTTCGCCCAACACCGGCAAATGAAACAGAAAATGCGATTGAACAGCTAATTTTTGCGTATATAGACGCAAGAGCGAACGCAAACATAAATCAGCTTCTGCTCATTCCTTGCGTAATACTTGACTTTCTTTGCGTTCACCCATTTAGTGACGGAAATGGCAGAATGTCAAGGCTTCTATCATTATTGCTTTTGTACAAAAATGGTTTTGATGTTGGGAAATATATTTCATTTGAGGAACAGATAAATAAATATAAAGCTTATTATTATGATGCCTTGAAACAATCTTCTATAGGATGGGATACAAATCAAAACGATTATTTCCCATTTATTCATAATTTTCTTACCATGCTCTATATGTGCTATAAGGAGCTTGATAAAAGGTTTGCTGTCGTTAATGGAAAACGAATAACAAAAAAATCCCGAATAGAATCAACTGTTTTGTCAAGTTTAGTTCCTTTGTCAAAATCGGATATTTGCGAAATTCACCCCGATATAAGCCCAACGACAGTTGAGGCAGTTCTCGGCGCAATGGTAAAAGACGGAAGAATAAAAAGAATAGGCTCATCAAGAAGCACAAGATATATAAGAACCGAATAAACTAAGGGGGCGCAAACCCCCTTTTATTTAATTTCAAGGAAACCCTTTGTAAATGCAATAGGCAATGGGAACAGCTTTTCACCCTGAGTAAATCTGACCGTAACCTTATCTCGCTTATCCGATATTGATACAATTTCGCCATCGCCAAACGTTTTATGATTTACAAGCGAACCTACTTTGAGCAAATTTACCTTTTCAAGTAACGCACTATCTATTCTAACTTGCTTTACTTCTTTAACTTGCTTTACTTCATCTTTTGTAACAGCAGGCTTTTCTGTTTTTATGGGCTTTTCGTTTACAGCCGAATAATTTTGCCCATAAATGGGCTTGTTTTCAATAACCATAGATGACTGCTGATTATAGAAAAGTCGCTTGTATTCCTCAACCCTTATAGAAGTGTCCCAACCGCCTATTTCCGCCTCGTTGTGCTTGTCGATACCGGTATATTCAAGGCTTGAATCCTCATAGCGTTTGAATTGGTATATAGCCTGATTCATAAGGTTTGAATTGAACACACCGAGCGAACAGAGTAAGTCAAAATCCTTGACATCAAGCCCCGTAACCTTTTTGAAAAGACCGGGCGAAATATCTGTTATAACATCTTTTAAGCACTTTTCACGCTCATCGGTCAAGTACATAAATACGGGAACACGTGTCGCAAACTTAATAAGCTTCTGCTGAATTTGCTTGCGCTTTGACTTGTAGTCCTTTTCTTCATCGCTCAATCGCTTTTTTTCAGACGGCGAAAGCTTTTCATTTTCAGCCTTTGCCTTTTTAACAGCATTTGACTTGTTTATTATCGTTTCAATATCGCTGTTAGGGCTTCTAAATCCCTCGATTTTTCGTAGTGCTTCAAGCGCCTGAGTGTTTGCCATAAGCCTTGTGAGCGTTTCATTATCAACATTTACGAGCAATGCCGATTCCCAGCGCTTTGCAAGCAGCGTTGCGGAAGTGCCTGCCGTTGCCATATCAAGTACATCTTGCGCATTTATTTCACGCATACCCGAACCGTCATATGCAAGTACAGGTAGAAAATGTATAAACTCGCTTACTTTCTTTTCAGGATCGCTTTCGTTGAGGTCAAGGCTGCACGAATAATCGGAAATCTGTTTCAATGCACGATCGAGCGCAAAATCGAATACGAAACACTCGCTCTTCATTATAATTTCTTCATTGTTTTCGTTTTTAATGACCCATGGCGATTGAACACGAAACGCTGCTTGGAAATACGTTTCAGGGCTTTTCATATTCCTTAACATAAATATTCCGCTCCATGGCCTAACCGTAACGCCCGTTGTAAGCTTTCCACAGGTAAGCGTTATCGTCTTTGTTTTAAGCGGATTGCCCATAGAATCTATTACGGGCTTTAGCGCATCAAGGCCAAGACCAGCCGAAACGCCGTATGCCGAAGACGGCACGTACGGTGTTGTGGGAGGACGGGGGTTAGTCACCCC
>CADBRR010000050.1 GCA_902797145.1 uncultured Eubacteriales bacterium
CCTTTCAGCCATGAAGCCGCCTCTCTTTTGCAGGAACATATATACTCCTCTTCATCTCAGCCATTTTCATTATTAAAAATAGTATAAAACATTATTTTTAAATTGTCAATATTATTAAATTAAAAAGATTTTTCTTATACAGTTATATTTTATGTTATTCATATATATATTTTCAATTACTTCTTTAAGAAAATTTTTATTCTCAATAACGTATATCTTACAATAAAGAAATCTGTTCAAGCACAAAATCAAGATATCCTTTACTTGATGCCATATATTTTTATAACTCCTGCACAATGAGATATTTTTATAAACTCGCTGTTATTATAATGCTTTTTTAATTCTTCGTACACAAAATAGAACTCCTCATCGTCCCACTCATCGCCGCTATCCGTTCTGCATTTTTCAAGCTCGTTTGCAGTATTAAATGCAACATCACCTATATAAATAATTCCTTCATCGCATAAAAGTTCGAGCAGTTCATTTATAAAAATTACTTTTTCGTTATCCATCAGATGATGAAGTGAATATGTAGCAATTATTGCATCATATTTAGTATTCTTAAGTTCCTGAGCTACACCATTTGAAAAATCTTTACAGAACAGCTTTGCATTCGGCATTTTTTCTTTTGCTATTTTCACCATTTCAGTCGAGAAATCCTGGCCATATACATCTATTCCTTTTTCATATAGTTTTGAGGATAGTATTGCAGTACCAAATCCAATATCGAATATCTTTCTGCAATTTCTTAAAACCACATCATCATATATGAAATTCAAAATATTTTTATAACCTGCAAACGGATACTTTTTATCGTTATCAGATAATCCGACAGATGCATCATACCCATCTGCCCACATATCAAATCCTTTATTATCAAGCATAATTACTTATTAAGAACATATGTACTCAACAATTTACCTATTTGCAATATATCGTTATCGCCCTTAAACTCAAAATTAGCAACCATACCATTATTGAAAAACAAAGCAAGCTCACTATCGGGGATAAGTTCTGCAAACCCTACAGTCTGAATACCGAAATACTGAACACTCGTATAAGGCAATGTAACAATTTCCTGCCTTTTGCCTGTCAATCCCTGAACATCTACTGTAATTATTCGCCTATCTGTAAATATTACCTGATCTCTTATTGTTTTATAAACACCAATAACGCTTTCATTATCGAGCAAAAGCATTTGTGCGTTCCTGTTCATTTCTGATCTATCTATTCTTTTAAGATTAAATGTTGCATTCTGTGAAAAATTTATCATTTTTATCTCCTTTTTAAAACAAGGGATACAGGTTATAACCCATATCCCAATATTATATTTTATTCGTGCGTAAGCAGAATTATGATGCTATTATCATCGCTTGTAAAACCTGAAACAACCCAATTGTTCTTGAGGTACTTATTGATTTCCGCTTCAAGCTCAGGTATATCAAACAAAGCCCTACCGACTATTCCAGAGTCGAAACTCGAAATAACTCTTCCCTTTGTCATTCCGTATGAATATCTCAAAACCTTACACTCACGCATATTCTTCCTCTTTTAAATTAGTTATTGAAATATCTGTCGAGCAAGCCCTTGAATGCCTTACCATGTCTTGCTTCGTCACGAGCCATTTCATGAACTGTGTCATGGATAGCATCAAGGTTCTGAGCCTTTGCCTTCTTAGCAAGATCTGTCTTTCCCTGTGTTGCACCGTATTCTGCTGCAACTCTGAGTTCAAGGTTCTTCTTTGTGCTGCTTGTTACGCATTCACCGAGCATTTCTGCGAACTTTGCAGCGTGTTCTGCTTCTTCAAAAGCAATTCTCTTATAAGCTTCTGCAACTTCGGGATAACCTTCTCTGTCAGCAACTCTGCTCATTGCAAGATACATACCAACTTCTGAGCATTCGCCATTGAAGTTTGAACGGAGACCTTCAACGATTTCAGGATCGATACCATCAACGATACCAACGAAATGTTCTGCTGCCCATACCATTTCTTCTTCAACAACTTCTACAAACTTTGAAGCAGGAACTTTGCACTGGGGGCA
>CADBRR010000051.1 GCA_902797145.1 uncultured Eubacteriales bacterium
AGAAGGCTATTATCTCAATGATGGAAGAATTATCAATGTTCTTGCGGACGGAAGACTTGTTAATATAGTTGCTGGCAACGGTCACCCTGCTGATATTATGGATTTGTCGTTCGCAATTCAGACACTTGGCGCAAAATATATTCTCGATAATGGCAAGAATCTTGAAAATAAACTCTATGATATTCCTGAACAGATAGACTATGAAATTGCTATGATTAAGCTTAACGCAATGGGTCTGGGGCTTGATGAGCTTACAGAGGAGCAAAAAGCTTATTTTGAGGGAAATATATAACACTTATAACATTTAAATTTGAAAGTGAGGGCTGCTTAAATGGAAATAAATAAATTCGGTCTTGGACTTCGTTTTGACTTGTTCGATGAGGAAATTACGCCTGAATGGGAAAAATTTTTTATTGACGAGGTTCTTGAAATACTCGATATTTCCGATTTGCATGATATGGACATTTATGCAGGGAAGTATAGCTTTGATTTCGATATTAGCAGTTCAATATATCTTATCGTTCTTTCGGGATGCAAGATTAGGAGAATGAGGAAGATATTTATAAAGCTTGACAGGGACTCAAGGTTAAAAAAATATTTCTGTTCAAAGCAGCCCTTTATTCAGAATAATATGTTGTCGCACGTAGATGCAGGAAAGCTTCAATATATTGGCAAGGTAGCGAAGAATGGAACACTTGAAGACGGAGCATATAAACCGCTCGGCATCGACATCAAGGTTAAGAAAAAGTGCGTAAAGCGCAAGACGTATACGGGAAAGAAAATTATAATTGCTCCCGATTCGTTCAAGGGAAGCCTTACAAGTGAAGAAGCAATAAATGTTATAGCAGGCAGCGCAAGGCGAAATCTTGATGATGTAAGTATAATACCAATCCCGGTTGCAGACGGAGGAGAAGGTACGGTCAATGCGTTTATAAACGCTGTTGGCGGAGAATGTAGGCGAATTAAGGTTACATCACCGCTTGGCGAAAAAATTGATGCAAAGTACGCTATCGTAAATGGAAGAACAGCGATTATAGAAATGGCTGAAGCATCAGGGCTTATGTGTGTTCAGGAAAAGGACGTTATGAACGCATCTTCATTCGGTACAGGTGAGATTATAAAAAAAGTTGTTGACAGCGGAATAAAGGATATCGTTATAGGTATTGGTGGAAGTGCTACAAATGACGGAGGAATTGGCTGCGCAAGAGCACTTGGAATAAAGATGTTCGATTGCGACGAAAACGAACTTATGGGTTCGGGTAAGGATTTAATAAATGTTGCCAAAATCGACACGAGCGGACTTTCTACATTATTCAAAGATGTTAAAATAAGAATAATGTGCGATGTTAAAAATCCGCTGTTGGGAGCTAATGGCGCAACAAGGGTTTATGCAAGGCAAAAAGGCGCAGATGATGAGCAAATAGAAATGCTTGAAAAGGGTATGGAAAACTATTGTATGCGCATAAAGGAAACATTGGGCATTGATATGTCTTGTGTTGAGGGCGCAGGCGCAGCAGGCGGAATGGGTGCGTTTTTGATGGCGTTTTTAGGCGGTGAATATGCAAACGGAATTGAAACTTTGCTCGATATTATAGATTTTGATTATATAATAAAGAATGTTTCACTCGTTATAACGGGCGAGGGCAGATTTGATTCGCAGAGCATGAATGGAAAAGTCGTACAGGGAATAAAGCAACATTGTGATAAACAGGGTATACCCGTTGCGATAATTTCAGGTTGTATGGGAAATGATGAAAACAATGATATTCAGGCAAACGCAGTTATTACAAGTATAAATGCGCCTATGGATATTGATTTTGCAATGAAGAATGCGAAAACGCTTTTGAAGAGCGCATCGGATAGAATGTTTGCTATTATGAAGTGCGGAAAGAATTTATAATATTTTAATAAGGCTTTGTATTTGAGGAATAGTTATGGCATTATTAGCTGTAAATAATTTAAAAAAATCGTTCGTTGTGAGAACGCTTTTTGAAAACGTTTCATTTGAGATAGATACAAATGATCATGTCGGTTTTATTGGCAGAAATGGTACGGGAAAGACTACACTTTTCAAAATTCTGCTCGGTCTTGAAGAATATGACGAGGGTAGTGTTTATAGAAACAAAGGAATAAAAATGGCGAGCATGGAACAAACTGTGCTTAGCTCAAATAGCACGCTTTATGAAAGCGTGCTTGAAGTGTTTAATCCACTTATGCAGCTTGAAAACGAAATTGAAAGCATAAATACAAGGATAGAAAACGATTCAGGCGATAATCTTGAAAAACTTGTTGATAAACAGCAAAGGCTTCACGAGCGATATGAGCGTGAGGGTGGATTGATATATAAAAGCATAACAAGGTCAACTTTGTTGGGGCTTGGTTTTTTAGAGAATGAATTATCACAGCCATTGTCGACGATGAGCGGAGGTCAGCAGAACAAAGCACAGCTTGCGAAATTGCTTTTGTCGGGTTCCGAATTGTTGTTGCTTGACGAACCGACAAACCACCTTGATATAAATAGCGTTGAATGGCTCGAAGAATTTTTGAAAAGCTATAAAGGCGCTTATATAGTAATATCGCATGATAGATATTTCCTCGATAAAGTTACAAATAAGACTATGGAGCTTTCAAATGGTCATATTTCGGTTTCAAATGGCAATTATTCAAGGCATATGGAGCTAAAAGAAAGCGAAAATGAAGTTTTAAGGCGTAAATATCTAAATACCCAAAAGGAAATAAGAAGAATATATGGAATAGTTGAGCAGCAGCGCAGATGGGGACAGGCGCATAACTTCGTTACAGCCGAAGCAAAGCTTAAACAGATTGAAAGATTAAAATCAACGCTTGTTGAACCTGAAAAAGAGGAAAGCAGCATACATTTTGCTTTTAAAGCCGATGCAGTTGGCGGAAACGATGTGCTTTTAACAAAGGGGTTATCTAAAAATTATGGCGAAAAGAACTTGTTTAAAAATGCGGATATACATATAAGAAAAGGCGAAAGGGTGTTTCTACTTGGTGCAAACGGGTGTGGAAAAACTACGCTTTTGAAAATTATAACAAATAAGGAACATCCGTCGGGCGGAACATATACAATAGGTTCAAAGGTAAAAATAGGCTTTTATGATCAAACGATGAGCGGTCTTAATGGTTCAAATACTGCGCTTGATGAGATATGGAATGAGTATCCGCATCTTTCGCAGACGGAAGTTAGGAGTGCGCTCGCTTCATTCCTGTTCAGGGGCGATGATGTGTTGAAAAATGTTGAAATGCTTTCGGGCGGCGAAAAAGCAAGGATTCAATTATTGAAAATTATGCTATCGGGTTCAAACTTCCTCGTTCTTGACGAACCGACAAACCACCTTGATATAGCTTCAAGGGAAGCGCTCGAATCTGCACTTGAAGAATACGATGGCTCTATGCTCGTTGTAACGCATGATAGATACTTGATAAATAGGATTGCCGACCGTATTCTTTCTATGGAAAATGGCGAAATTGTCGAATATATCGGAGGTTATGACGAATATCAAGAGGCAAGAAATGCAGAAAACAATAATAATCAAGAAATAGTTTCCGAAGAAAAGACAGAAAAATCTAACGATTATAAGATGCGTAAGGAAAAACGAAGTGCAATAAACAAAGCATCAGGCGAAGTCAAGCGAATTGAGCAGAAAATATCAAATGCTGAACAAGAGCTTGAAAATATAGAAAAAGAGATGGCAAAACCAGAAGTTGCTATTGACTATAAAAAGGTTGCAGAGCTTTCAAAAAATGCCGAAGATATTAAAGAAACCATATCATCGCTTTACGAAGAATGGGAAAAAGCAAGTGAACTGCTTGAAGAACTCGAAAATTCATAAAAATAATGCTGCGGATAAAAACGCAGCATTTTAATATACATTCATTTTAATTTCACTAACGAGTTCCGTTAGCGTGTTGAATTTATAAAGTGTAAGATTCGATGCAGAAACTATAAGATTGTCGTTTACAATCATTATATGTCCTTGAAACGCATTTACATCAAAATAGTAATCGTTTTTTGAATCTATACTTGGATTCAAGAAAAAAAGATAAATGCTTCCAACGCTCATATGCGATACCGGGTAGGACATAGTAACAGGGGATAGCGTATCCGAAAATACAACACTGTTTGCAAGCTCAGAAGCATTGACTAAACGAATTTCGTCCCCGTATGAGAATTTGCCCTTTATCGAACCGAGCGCACGAACGGTTACAATTGATGTTTCAAGCATATTCTCAACGCTCGAACCATTCTGTTCCGAACGAAAATTCATTTTTCCGGGCGCAGGAGTCCTTATAACCTTGCCGATGAAGATTTCTTCGCAGTTGTTCACGAGGTCGTTAAGCTCGTTATAATAATAAAATCTTGAAGGCACTGTTATAACGGAGTTAAGTGATTTCATTTCGTCGATAAAATCGCTGTAAAGAATATGCGTACTATTCCATTCAACGAGGTCGCCTGAGTTCTTTATAGGCGCAGATGAAAGCAGATTATAATTTAATGCGTTTTCTGAAAAATCCAATTCCGAATTTAAAGATATGCAGAAAATATATGTTTGTTCACGTTGAAGTTGTTCAGATGATGGACAATGAATTATATCGCCAACTTCAACCTTGCCTGCAATAACGCTTTGTATGAGAATATCATAGCATTGTTCACCGTATGCGTTTATGTGTTCATCAACGCATAAACCTGTTATGACTGCATCAGATAATCTATATTGGCGTTTTATATCCTCAAATACGAGCTTTGCATAATCTTTTGAAACGGAATATGTATCACGTGATGAGCATAACGAAATAAGCATAATTACAACGAGCATTAAGCCGATAACTTTTTTAATAGCTTTAATAATCATTAAAAACTCACCTCCGCATAAATTTCCACAGACTAAATTATACAACAAAAAATTGTTTCTGTGTAGTATTATTATAAAAAATATAAATTTTTTATGATTGAAAAATGAATATGGAACTGATATACTTATATACAGTAATAATTTGAAAGGCAAAATATTATGAACAAAAAACATTTGAAACTTATATGTATAATTTTTGCGGTAATTTGTGTTTTATCAGCGTGTTCGAGCAATAAGTTTGAGCGTGGAACGTGGGAGGGCATAGATTATGTGAATCGTTTCCTTGGCTTGAAGCTTCAATTAAAGCCTGGTTGGAATAGGATTAGCGATGATGCTGTTGCCGAGATTGCAGGCGCAAATACAGAAAAAAGCATTTGTGATCTTTGCATAAACGATACAAATACCGGTTCAAGAATAATAATAACAGTTGAGAACCTTGCTGAATATGAAGGATATGAAGATTTGAATGAAAAGCAATATCTTGATATAATTAAGCAAAATCTTTTGAATAACGGTGGGCAACAATACCTTTATAAAACCGATATTCAAGCAATGCTTGCAGATGAAAAATACGAAGTTATGGCTGCATCAATCGAGGAAAGCAATATTATGCAGGTGTTCTGCGCAAGGAGAATAGGCAATTATATGTGCCTTGTCAATGGTACGTATAATAAAGCGTATGAATCATATTTCTATTCGATTTTTGATAGCTTTGAAAAACCATAAATGATTAAATGAAAACTGCTTATCCCGAAATGGAATAAGCAGTTTTTGCTTTTAATATCTTCTTCTTGGCCTTGAAGCAGGTCGCCTTGAATAATTTCCTCTTAAAGATGTGGAACGCCTATTTTTCTTTGATGACAATGTAATTACCCTTATTATCATAATTACGACAAAGAGGAACATTATGAACAATACCCATGTTAAGAATGACCAACCCTTGCCTTCTTTTGCGACCTCGTTTACGAGCGGCGAATTGTTCGGGTCTGATGATGTACCGGCTTCTTCAACAGCCATATCTGAAATAACATCTGCTGTGCCAACTTCATTGCCGTTATATATAATAGAAACGGTACCGATAACCTGACCTTGTGTTATTGGCGCTGTGATTATGTCATAATTTTTACGAATAGTAATGTTGCTCTTATTATCTTTGAGCTCCGATATAAAATCGCCCATTCCTGTTATGTATGCGTTTTCATCAATGTGAAAAGTTGCAGTGTTGTTTGAATACGAAGCGTTTGCAATTGTTTCTGTAAATGTAGTATTATCAAGAAGCTCTGAAACGCTGAGCTTTTCCATCTTTGAAAAACCGTATTCAAAAAGCGCTGCGGCATTTCTAAATCTGTTGTCGCCGTCAACCTGTCCTTCAATATCGCCAAATAGACCACAGATGAGAAGCCGTCCGTCTTTTTCTGCTGCTGCGATTAGACATCTTCCTGCTTCCTTTGTATCGCCAGTTTTAACACCAATAGCATATTCATATTCAAATGATGCTTTATCCTTCTTTGTATACAAAAGCTTGTTTGTGTTTTCAAGCGTGTATCCGTTTGCGTTTTTGTTAGTAGGCGCAACAGTATATGTTTTCGTTGAAACTATAGTTCTAAAAATCTCGGATTTAGGCGATTCTGTAAGCGCATACTTTGTAAGCAATGCCATATCATATGCAGTAGAATAATGGTTTTCATCATGAAGGCCATTTGATTTTACAAAATGCGTACCTTCCATACCAAGCTCTGACGCTTTTTTGTTCATGAGTTCAACGAACGATGCCTCCGTTCCGTCACACGCATACTGAGCAATAGCGTGTGCAGCATCGTTGCCCGATACGAGCATCATACCGTACAATAAATCTCTGAACTTGAGCGTTTCGCCTTTAACGATTCCCATCTTAGAACCGCTCCCGGTTACAGTCTCAATAGTAAATTCACCATCAAGGTCATCCATCCTTTCAAGCGCAAGTATAGCAGTCATAATTTTTGTTGTGCTTGCAGGATATGCTTTGCTTTTAGAATTTTTTTCAAATAAAATATTCCCTGAATTTCCGTCCATAAGAATTATATATGGAGTAGAAATTGTTGTTGGATCGAATGTATCCGCTTTTGTTGAAGCAGGAAAGAATGGTATACAAGTTAAAATAGTTGTAAGTATCAATAATAATGCTGTTAATTTCTTCAAGTTAGTAATCCTCTCTTTTTCAATATTAATCCTATTTTATTTATTATACATAAAATATTTGATTTTGTACAGACATAAATTTTTATTTACAATTCATCTTACTTTATTTATAATTAAAGTAACAAGTATTTAACATTTAAAATTATAATAATTATTGGAGGCATAATATGAAATATTCGATTAGCATTGAAGGTATGGGTTGTATGCATTGCGTTAAAAAGGTTAAGGACACGCTTGAAAATATGAATGTAAAAGTTATATCGTGTGAAATTGGCTCCGCTCAGGTTGAATATGACGGAAAAAGCGAAGATATAAAGTCTGCTATTGAAAATGTTGGTTATAAGGTAAAGGAAATAGTTTAATAATATGGAAATTGATATAAACAGTTTACATGGCTTAAATGACATCGGAAATAGAGTTGTTGTTGGAATGTCGGGCGGTGTCGATTCTTCAGTTGCCGCATTATTGCTTAAACGACAGGGTTATGATGTTATCGGCGTATTTATGAAAAACTGGGACGAGCAAGATGAGGACGGAGTTTGTACCGCCGAGGCTGATTTTAGAGATGTGAGAAGCGTTGCAGATAAAATCGGAATACCTTATTATACTGTAAACTTTACAAAGGAGTATGAACAGAGGGTTTTCTCTTATTTCCTTGAAGAATACAATAAGGCGAGAACGCCTAATCCCGATGTTCTTTGCAATAGCGAGATAAAGTTCAAGGCATTCCTCGATTTTGTACTCTCCATTGGCGCAAATGCGCTTGCAACAGGTCATTATGCAAGGCTTGATAAAACGAACGGAGTAAAGCTTCTTCGTGCAAAGGACTTGAATAAGGATCAGACCTACTTCCTTGCAGCATTAAGCGCAAAACAGCTTGAAAAGGCTATGTTCCCAATAGGCGAACTCGAAAAACCACATCTTAGGGAAATTGCAGCGCAAGCAGGACTTGCTACTGCTGCGAAAAAGGATTCGACCGGAGTATGTTTCATTGGTGAGAGAAATTTTAAAAAGTTCCTTATGCAGTATATCCCCGCAAATCCCGGTGAAATGGTAGACCTTGACGGAAAGGTTGTAGGTCATCATGACGGACTTATGTATTATACAATAGGTCAAAGGCGAGGTCTGGGAATTGGCGGAAGAAATGATGGAAATGGCGAAAGCTGGTTCGTTATAGCAAAGGATATGGAAAAAAATAGATTGATAGTTCAGCAGGGTGAAAGGGAAGAATTGTTCTCTACTGCGCTCTCATCTGATAAAATCAACTTTATTTCGGGAGAAGCACCTGCAAAGCAGTTTGAGTGCACCGCAAAATTCAGATATAGACAGCCCGATCAGAAGGTGCGTGTTACGATGCATGGCGAAGGCTGTACTGTTGATTTTTATGAACCGCAGAGAGCTATTACAGAAGGTCAATGGGTAGTGTTCTATGACGGCGATGTATGCTTGGGCGGAGGACCTATTGATAGTAAAGTTCCGCTTAAAGAAATAAAGTTTCCAAAATAAAAGGGGGTAGATTTATGATTATTGGTATAGGTATTGATTCTATTGAAATAGAAAGAGTGTCAAAGGCTTGCGAACAGTCAAGCTTTATGAAAAAGGTCTATACAAAGGAAGAACTCGATTACTTGCTTTTAAGGAAATATAATTCCGAAACCATGGCAGGCATTTTTGCGGCAAAGGAAGCTGTTTCAAAGGCACTTGGAACGGGTATTGGTGAAATTAGCTGGACAGATATCTGCGTTTTACATAACGAAAAAGGCGCTCCCTATGTGAAGCTTTCAGGAAACGCAAAAGTAGTATTTGATTTGTTCGGCGGAAGTGAGATTTTCATTTCAATAACGCATACAAAAGACATTGCAACTGCAATGTCAATAATCGAAACAAACTGATATGATTAGCGTTGTTACACCAAATCAAATGTATTGCGTGGATTCGCATATGATTGAGAATGTAGGAATTCCGTCAATAGTTCTTATGGAAAATGCCGCAAGGGGAATTGCAGATGAGTTATCGGAGTTTTCAAGCGTTCTTATTCTGTGCGGTTCGGGTAATAATGGCGGTGATGGAATTGCGCTTTTAAGGCAGCTTGCTATGCGCAATATAAAGGCAAAATGCGTTATTCTATCAAATGAGGAGCGATTAAGTCGTGATTCACTTATAAATTATAAAATATGCGTCAATACGGGGCTCGATATTTCTTTCGTTTGCGATTTAAAAGAACTTGAAAATGTATTCGAAGAAAAATATGACGCACTCGTTGATGCTATGTTCGGGATAGGCCTTTCAAGACCCGTTGATGGAATTTATAAAACTGCAATAGAATTATCAAATGCTTATAATTCATATAAAGTTGCTGTTGATATAGCATCAGGTATAAATTCAAACAATGGGATTGTTATGTCAAACGGAGAAGATGTTCCATGTGCTTTCAAGGCAGATAAGACGGTTACGATGCAGCATTTAAAGCGTGGACATATTTTGAATGATGGTCGTGATTATTCGGGAAAAGTCGTAATAAACAAAATTGGCGTTTGTGATAAATACTTTGAAAACATAATTGATAATGATTATAACGAAAAACTTGTAGAATACGCTGATGTAAAGAAACTTCTTCCCGAAAGAAAAATCAATTCCCATAAGGGAACATATGGTAGGGCATTGCTGATTGCAGGAAGTGAAAATCTTTATGGTGCAGCAGTTATGGCTGCAAGGAGCGCATTGAAAAGCGGTGCAGGGCTTTTGAGCGTTGTGTGTCCACAAAGCATTAAAAGCGCATTTTATTCGCTGCCGGAGGCTATGATTTACGATGTGGATAGATTTGACTTCGATAAGCTCGATAGATTTGATGCAATAGGCTGTGGCTGTGGTATGGGTCGAGGCGATAGCGTCCGTGATATAGTAAATAAAGTTATTGAAAGCGGAAAACCTTGCGTAATAGATGCAGATGGTATTAATGCGCTTGCTGTTGGCGGTTTTGAAAGGCTCAATGAAAACGTTATTTTGACTCCGCATCCTATGGAGATGTCAAGGCTTTGTGGCGAAGCAGTAGGCGATATTCTATCTTCGCCCGTTGAGTGTGCTGTAAAATATGCGAAAATGTGGGAATGCAATATTATTTTAAAGGGCGCAACGAGCATAATTGCAGATAAAAATGGAGCGGTAAGATATAATACAAGCGGAAATCCCGCACTTGCAAAGGGTGGAAGCGGAGATACGCTGACGGGGATAATTCTTGCGCTGCTTGCTCAGAAAATTAAACCGTTCGAGGCAGCGTATGTTGGAGCGTACCTGCTCGGAAGCTCTGCTGATGAAACGGTTAGGCTTCTTTCAAATAGAATGATAAATGCAAGCGATGTTCAGGATAATATAGATTTTATGAAGTTTTAATTTCGGAGGATTATTATGATAGTTTTGAAAAATGGTAAGGTTCTTACAATGTCGGATTCTAAAAATGAATTTGAATTTGTAGGCGATGTTTTAATAGATAACGGAAAAATAGTTAAAGTCGATAAAAACATCGATGTAGACGGAGCAGAAGTTATTGATGTTACTGGTAAAACAGTTATGCCGGGAATGATTGATGCGCATTGTCATATAGGTATGTGGGAAAGCGGTATGGGCTTTGAAGGCGCAGACGGAAACGAAGCAACAAACCCCGTCACACCTGAAATGAGAGCTATCGATGGAATAAATCCATTCGACCAATATTTTGAAGAAGCATATCGTGCAGGCGTAACCTGCGCAGTTACAGGACCGGGCAGCGCAAATGTTGTTGGCGGTCAGTTCGTTGCTATAAAAACTTATGGCGATGATGTTGAAAGTATGATAGTTAAAGAGCCAATCGCTATGAAAGCTGCACTCGGTGAAAATCCGAAGCGAGTTTATTCGTCGCAGAAAAAATCGCCTACTACGAGGATGGCAAACGCTGCAATATTGAGGAAAACCTTGCTCGATGCAAGAACGTATATGGAAAAGAAAGAAGCAGCAGGCAATGATAAATCAAAAATGCCCGATACGGATTTGGGTAAAGAAGCACTTATACCCGTACTTAAAAGGGAAATTCCGCTTAAAATTCATTGTCATAGGGCTGATGATATTTTAACAGCCATTAGAATTTCAAAGGAATTTGATATAAGATTTACTCTTGATCATTGCACAGAGGGATATATGATTGCTGAACAAATTAAGCGTGAAACTGAGAACGCAAGACTTGACGGAATTATTATTGGACCATTGTTCAGCGAAAGAAGCAAGATAGAATTGAGAAACAAGACTTTTGAATCCGCAAGGATACTCGATGAACATGGGATAGAGTTTGCAATGATGACGGATCATCCCGTAACTCCGCTCGAATTTTTGCCGCTTTGCGCATCTGTAACGGTAAGGGACGGTTTGAGCGAAGAAAAGGCTTTGAAGTCAGTTACAATAAACCCTGCAAAGATTTTGAAGCTTGACGATAGAATAGGTAGCATAGAACCGGGCAAGGATGCAGATATAGCAGTATTTGCAGGCGATCCGCTCGATTCAAGGACAAGATGTGTCCTTACAATGATTGATGGAAAAATAATCCATAACGAGATTGGTTAATAGAAAAATGATAGAGAATATAAGAGAATTAAAAAATGAGCAGCGAGCATATATAAGGAAAACGCTTAAAGAATATGAACTTGCGGAGCTTGAAAAGAAATCCGAAAACGCTTGTGAAAATATTATGAAGCTTGATGCGTTCAAAAACGCTAATACAATACTTGCATATATGGCAATGAAGCGTGAATGCAATCCTATCAGCGCCGTTAAAACGGCGCTTAGCATGGGCAAGTGTGTTGCCTTTCCGCTGTGTATAGAGGGAAATGAGCTTGAACTTTATGCAATAAAGGATGCTGAAAAGTTTGAAGAATCGTTCAATGTGGGAAAGTATGGAATACTTGAACCGATACCGAAAAAATGTATAAAGATAGAACCGCAACAGCTTGATATGATAATAGTTCCCGGCGTTGCGTTTGATAGAAGCTTGGCAAGGCTCGGTCATGGAGCGGGCTATTATGATAGGCTGATTGTTAAGACAAACGCATATCTTGCAGGACTGTGTTTTGAAATGCAACTGCTTGATAAGGTCTATTGTGAAGAACATGATAGGCGAATGAATAGCGTTTCAACGCCATGCGAAAATATACTTTAAAATAATGTTTGTAAAATTTTAAAATAGTGTTGTAAATTAAAGGGAAAGAGTGTATTATATACTTGTAATGATTTAATGGGAGTTCTGTATTTATGAGGATAATAACGGGTACGGCAAAAGGAAGGTCGATAGATGCACCAGAGGGCAGGAATACAAGGCCTACGTTGGCAAAGGTCAAAGAAGGAGTATTCGGAATTATCCAGTTCAGAATATACGGAAGGCAAGTGCTTGATCTGTTTTCAGGATCAGGCAATCTTGGGCTTGAATCAATATCAAGAGGAGCTGAAAGGTGCATATTTAACGATATGTCACGTGACAGCATAAGGATAATCGAGGGTAATATATCGAAGCTTGGTATGAAAGAACAATCAGTTGTTTATAATATGGAAGCTATGAGCTTGCTAAAAATGCTTGCCTCAAGGGGTGAAAAGTTCGATGTAGTGTTCCTCGATCCACCATATAATACACCACTTCTTGACGAAGCGCTCAAAAATATCGATGAGCTTGGGCTTTTAAACGATGATGGTATTATCGTGTGTGAGCATGATCCAAAAACACCGCCTGAGTTATACGAGAATGGTACGCTTGAAGTCAAAAACACTCGCAAATATGGAGCTTGCGGTGTTTCAATAGTCGAAAAGCGGGTGGAGAGTATATGAGAAAAGGCGTTTTTGCAGGCAGTTTTGATCCGTTGACAATGGGGCATATGGACATTATAAAACGTGCTTGCGATATGTTTGATGAAGTATACGTGTCGGTGCTTGTGAATAGTTCGAAAAGGACAATGTTCACAATTGAAGAACGTACTGATATGATAAAAAAAGCTGTTGAAGCTGAAAAGCTTTCAAATGTAAAAGTATCGTGTTCTGATGGATTGCTTGTTGAACATACAAGGGAATTAGGCGCAAGGTATATAATACGAGGATTGAGAAACAGCATGGACTTTGAATACGAACGCCAGCTTGAATATATGAATAAGCGTATTGATTGCGGAATTGAGACAGTTTATATAATGAGCGCACCGGAGCATATAGCTTTGAGTTCGAGCGCAGTAAAGGAGCTTGTGTCATACAAAGCGGATATAAAGGGTCTTGTTCCTGAAGTTAATAGGGAATATATTGAAAATAAAAAGTAATTTATATAAGTGAGGTTAAATATATGAGCGATAAACACAAGATGCGTATTTATGATGGCATAGCAGCAGTTAGAGAATATGTTGACGGAAGTCAGATGCCGAGGTTTGGCGGTAAAGAAAAGCGAATCATTGATATAGATGAGCTTAACGAACTTTTGGTTGAATTGGAATCTGTAATTCCTGAAGATATAAGGCGTGCAAACGGAGTAAATTCCGATGCAAACGATATACTTGAAAAAGCAAGGGAAGAAGCTGATGAAATAATCAAGGACGCAAATAACCGAGCTGTAGGAATTATTGCAGATGCAAACGAAACTGCAAATGAAACTATAGAAAAGGCTAACGCTGAAGCAGAAGAACTTATTAGCGAACATTCGGTAACACATGAAGCTGAAAGGCGTGCAGCAAAGCTTTTGCATAAGGCAGAAACAAATGCAGAGATTATTTTCAATGGTTCAAAAGAATATGCAAACGATGTATTTGCAGAGCTTGAAAAATATCTTGATAACTATTCAACACTTATTAAGAAGAATAGGGAAGAACTTGGTGTATATGAAGAAAGGCGTGCAGCGGCTCAGAACAATATTACAAGGGAGAAGACAGTACAGCCTAACAGAGCTTCAAGATATACCGCACCGGAAAAGGAAATGGAAGTTCCAAAGGAAAAGCCTGCCGAAACAGAATACAACGATTCATATGATGAAGAGGAATATCGTGAAGAAGCAGATGAAGGCGAATACGAAGATACACGCAAGGGTGGCTTTTTCAGTTCATTCATAAGTCGTGCAAAGAAAACTATCGGTATTATCGAAGATGGTAGTGACGAGTACGAAGACGACTATGAAGATGAAGAAGAGTAATAATTAAGTTGTTATTGATTATGCGGATGCAGATTATTGTTGTGCATCCGCAATTTGTTCATAATTGAGCCGTAAATAAGCATAAGTGAAGATATAAATAACGAAATGGCAAAAACAAATACTGTCGTAAATATATTGCTCTTTATCTGATTTTCGCCTGCAATATTATCAAACGATGAAAATACGGAAGATGTTTCAGGATTGATAAAAATCGTTGTAAAAATGTATGCAATTAGTGCAGAAAAAATGGCTTGCAAAAGCTTTGTCGAAAAATAATTTGCAGGCTTTGATTCTATAAACGAACACGATTGAGCATATATGCAAATGCCGCAAAAGCTCGTAATAAATGAAGCAAATGCTGCAATGTAGGGCAATGGAAGATTAGATGTAGAAAGGGTAATGCAGCCTGATGTCATCTCAAGCAGCGAAGAAATAAAAATACCTGAATTTATTTCGGGAAATAACTTTATATCGAAAATTCCACAGCTCGATATGAATGCGATTATGACAGTAAAAAATACGATAGTACCACATATCCTTATCATGGCAAGCATAGATTCATAAACTGAGTCTGTAAATATAACAAGATATGATTTTGTTGCCTTGGTAAAATGCGATATTGTGCCTGTTGGTGCTATGTAGTTTCTTCTTAATAGAACGATATAAAAAATGAAAGAAACAATATAGTTAGATATGAGTATAGGCAGAGCAAGCGCAGGGGTATTTAGCATTGTAGTTGCAAGCGTTCCAATTACGAAAAGCGGAGCTGAAACGCTGAGCGCAGGAAGAATAGCTTGTGCGGTTTTTCGATTCATTATGCCGTTTTCAACAAACCCTGAAAGGAGCTTTGCGCTTGTCGGCGCACCTGAGAGCATACTCATAAAATAAAGATGAAAAGTGTATTGCGGAAGATTTAATTTGTGCAATAGCTTTGAAATAAACGAAGGAATTTTATATGAAAAACCGCATTTTATCATTATCGTTATGGATACGAAAAACGGAAACAGCGATGGAAATACGCTCGTTAAAAAAATATCTAAACCATTGTGTGCTGCTGCCATGGCAGTTTCAGAAAAAAGTATCAGTAGCGCACAGATGATAATCGAAATAATAGTCATAAATTTATACCTCGTTTAAATCGTTCTTTGAATATTATTGTTAAGGAGTTGAAAATATGAGTAATATCAATGAAAATATAAATTGCGACATAGTACGCAAGAAAGTTGGGTTTGCGCTCGGTTCGGGCGGAGCAAAGGGATTTGCACATATAGGTGTGCTACAGGTGCTCGAAGAAAACCATATTCCAATAGATATGATTTCAGGCTGTAGTATGGGTGCGATAATAGCATCAATATACGCTGTTGGAACCAATGTATACTTTTTAGAAAAATATGCAACAAACCTCGATGTAAAGGAATATATAGATTTTAAATTGCATAGAACAGGTGGAATTATTGCAGGCAAAAAAGTTGAAGAAATAGTTTATACTTTAACGCATGGCAAAAATATCGAAGATGCGAAAATCCCATTTCTTTGTGTTGCAACAGATGTTGAAAAAGGCGAACTTGTAGTTTTTGATAAAGGCCCGATACACGAGGCGGTAAGGGCAAGTATGTCAATACCTGCGATTTTTGAACCGGTCCGCATTGACGGAAGATTGTTGGTCGATGGCGGTGTGCTCGAATGCGTTCCGTGCATTCCACTCAAGCAGGCTGGCGCTGATATTATAATAGGTGTCGATGTAGGCGCAAAGGGCAATTTTATGCCGATAAAGAATAAATCAATGTTCGGTGTGCTAAATAATGCGCTCGATATTATGATGTGGGAAATAACTAAATTGAGAACGAGCAATGCAGACTATATGATAAATCCCGATACTTCAAGCGTTGGAAGTATGAATATATCCACTTCTGACGCTGCTGATATGATAAAGGCAGGCAGGGAAGCTTGCGAAAAGGCTATTCCTGAAATAAAAAAATTGCTTAAAGAAAACGGAATTGATATAGACTAACAGAAATAGGAGCGTTTATGCGAATAGCAGGTATAGTTGCAGAATATAACCCACTTCATAAGGGGCATATGTTACAAATAAAAGATGTAAAAAAAAATACCGGCGCAGATTTTGTCGTTGTTGCTATGAGCGGTAATTTTGTTCAGCGTGGTGAAACTGCAATTTTCGATAAATGGACAAGGGCATATTTCGCACTCCAAGCAGGTGCAGATATGGTAGTCGAATTGCCGGTGGTGTATTCGCTCTCCTGCGCAGAAAGGTTCGCTTATGGCGGAGTGAAAATCCTATCATCGCTCGGAATTGATGTTCTCTGCTTCGGTTGCGAAAACGATGATAAAGAACTGTTAATTAAAACATCTGAGTTAATGGAAAATGAAACTCAGGAGTTTAAAACCGTTATTAAAGCTTATTTAGATAAAGGCCTTTCATATCCACGTGCAAGGTCTATGGCAATTACGGAGTTTTATCCCGATATAAAGGATTATATTGTAAAGCCTAACTTTATACTTGCACTTGAATATTTAAAGGCGATTAAAAGAGTTAATGAAAATCTTGATTTTTATATAACAAAAAGGGTAAATTCAAACCATGACGATTTAGAATCGCTGAGCGGTTCTTGCGCAAGAAATAGAATAATAAATGGCGGTAATCTTGAAGAGGTACTGCCCGATTTTGTGATTGAAAGAATTAAAGATGAAATGCCTGTTACATCTGATATGATGAGCGAAATAATACTTTACGCCATAAGAACAGCAAACAAAGATACAATCAGACAAATTCAAGATGTCAGGGAAGGCTTTGAAATGGCGATTATGCGTGAAGGTGCAAAAGCAAAATCGCTTGATGAACTGGTTGGGAAATTGAAGTCAAAGCGTTATACGCTTGCATGCGTGAAAAGAATTATGATGAATATTGCGCTTTCAGTTACGCAGGAGCTGTCGGATAAAGCATTTTCTGATGAAAGCTCTGTGTATGCAAAGGTTCTGGGAATAAAAAATAACTCCAAAATGCTGCTTGGAGAAATTTCAAAAAGGACGAAAATTCCTGTTATAACAAAATATCAGGATATGAAATTGCTCGATAAAAACGCATATGAGCTTATAGAAAAAGATATTTTTGCATCTAATGTATACTCGATTATGCAGAAGAAAAATGCGAATAGGGATTTTTCTGAAAAAATATTTTATAATTAGGATAAAATTCCCTTTAAAAATCTAAATAATGGTGTTATAATATCAGTGTATGCTGTATTGCATATTGAGTTAAATAGTAATAAAAACTTGAAAGGAGTTTTACATAATGTCAATCATTGATAAGATTAAAGCTAAAGCAATAGCAAATCCGAAGCACATCTTGCTTCCTGAAGGAACAGAGGAAAGAACAGTTCAGGCTGCTCGGAAAATAGTTGAACAGGGTATCGCAAAGGTTACTCTTCTCGGCAACGAAGACGAAGTAAAGGCAGTTGCAGCAAAGTTCAACGTAAACCTCAACGGAATAGATATAATCGACCCCGTTAAGTCTGCTGATTTCAACCGTTACGTTGAAGAATTTTACGAAATGCGTAAGGCAAAGGGCGTTACAATGGAAAAGGCAGAAGCTATGATGAAGGATACACTCTTCTTCGCAGCAATGATGATTAAGGAAGATAAGGCTGACGGTATGGTAGCCGGAGCTATAAATACAACAGGCAATACACTCAAACCCGGTCTTCAGATTATCAGAACAGCAAAGGGTGTTTCAACAGTTTCAAGCTGCTTCATTATGGAAGTTCCTAACAAAGCATATGGCGATGATGGCGTTATGGTATTTGGTGACTGCGCAGTTAATATCGCTCCGACATCAGAACAGCTCGCAGCTATAGCTGTTTCATCAGCAAGAACAGCAAAGGCTCTCTGCGGTATCGAACCGAGAGTTGCTATGCTTTCATTCTCAACAAAGGGTAGCGCAAAGCATGAAAACGTTGATAAGGTTGCAGAAGCTACAAGGCTCGTTCACGAACTTGACAGCGAACTTATGGTTGATGGTGAACTCCAGGCTGACGCTGCACTCGTAGAAAAAGTTGGACAGCTCAAGTCCCCCGGAAGCCCCGTTGCAGGCAAGGCAAACGTTCTTATTTTCCCGAACCTCGAAGCAGGCAATATCGGTTATAAGCTCGTTCAGCGTCTGGCTGGCGCAGAAGCTGTTGGTCCTATCTGTCAGGGCTTTGCAAAGCCTATCAATGACTTGTCAAGAGGTTGCAGTATTGAAGATGTAGTTTCAGTTGTTGCTATCACAGTTGTACAAGCACAGGCTAATAACTAATAAAATTTGATTTCAGGAGATATAACAATGAAGATTCTTGTAATAAACGCAGGTAGTTCATCACTTAAATATCAGTTTATTGATATGGAAACAGAAAAGGTCATTGCAAAGGGCCTTTGCGAACGTATCGGTATTGATGGCAAATTTACATATAAGACAGATTCTGTAAAGATTGATGCAGTTGACGCAGCAATGCCTGATCATTCAGCAGCTATTAAAATCGTGCTTGATGCACTTGTTGATGAAAAGAATGGCGTTATCAAGTCAATGAAAGAAATTGATGCAGTAGGTCATAGAATAGTTCATGGTGGCGAAGCATTTAACAGCTCAGTATTGCTTACAGATGATGTACTCAATGTTATTGAAGGACTTAATGAACTTGCACCTTTGCATAACCCTGCAAACCTTACAGGCGTTAAGGCTTGCAAGCAGGTAATGGGCGACATTCCTATGGTTGGCGTATTCGATACAGCTTTCCATCAGACAATGCCTGCTGAAGCATTTATGTACGCACTCCCTTATGAAGATTATGAAAAGCTCCATATCAGAAGATATGGCTTCCATGGAACATCACATAACTATGTTTCAAAGCGTGCCATAAAGATGCTTGGAAAACCCGTAGAAGATACAAAGATTATCACTTGCCACCTCGGTAATGGTTCAAGTATCACAGCAGTAAAGGGCGGTAAGTCAATAGATACATCAATGGGCTTTACACCTCTTGCAGGCGTTCCTATGGGAACAAGATCAGGCGATATCGATCCCGCTATCATAACATACCTTATGAAGAAGCATGACCTCGATGCAAAGGGCGTTGATACATATATCAATAAGAACAGCGGTGTTCAGGGTATTTCAGGTCTTTCGAGCGATTTCAGAGATTTGGATAAGGCAGCAGCAGAAGGCGATAAGAGAGCACAGCTTGCAGTAAATACATTTACATATAATGTAAAGAAATATATCGGCGCATATGCAGCAGCACTCAATGGAGTTGATGCAATAGTATTTACAGCAGGTGTTGGTGAAAACGATAGAGAAGTAAGAAAGCAGATTCTTACAGGTCTTGAATATCTCGGTGTTGATGTAGATTTTGATTATAACGAAAATTGTCCGAGAGGCGAAGAAGTTGATATCGCAAAGAAGGATAGCAAGGTAAGAGTATTTGTTATCCCAACAAACGAAGAACTTATGATTGCTATGGATACAGCAAGCATAGTAAGCAAATAAATCTAATCTGTTTCAACAAAATTTAAAATAGTTATTGACAAAAGCAATAATTATATGTAAAATATAGTGGTTGATGTTATGTTAAACGCACGCATATATAATTTATGATGGGAAGGCGGATGCGAGATGAAGATCAATGTTGCAAGGGAGCTAAGGTTCATAGGCGATAAGAATAGTGCTCATTTTACCGAGAATATCGAGAATATTGAGTATTATGGCAGGCTTGTTGAATTTGCGGCACCTGCGGATATAGATGTTGAATATTCCTGCGACGGCGAAAGCGTTCGTGTGTGGGGGAGGTTCGTGTCCAAGCTTAAATCAGAATGCGCATTGTGTTTAAAAGAATTTGTTGAACCATTTGAATTTGAGTTTGATGAATCTTTTGTTACAGCAAAGCGTGATGAAGATGATGAAGCGTACCTGTTTGAAGGCGATGTGATAGATATATCAACCATGATAATCGACAATATACTGATAAATATGCCGTTAAGAAGCGTATGTTCTCAGGATTGTAAGGGCTTGTGCCCTATATGTGGATGTAATTTGAATTATACACAGTGTTCCTGTGATACTGGGGAGAGTAATAACGAACAACACAATCCGCTTTCCCTTTTAGGACAGCTGTTGACCGATGGTGAGGAGGTGTAATCATGGCAGTACCGAAGAGAAAAACTTCTAAAGCAAGACGCGATTCTCGTAGAGCAAACAACTGGAAGTTGTCATTGCCGGGTATAGTAGAATGCCCGCAGTGCCACGAATATAAGTTGGCTCATAGAGTATGCAAAAAGTGTGGCTATTACGATGGCAAGCAGGTTATCAATGTCAACGATGAAACTGCAAACGCATAATCCATCGGTTGTATATTGGCAGGTTTAGCGCAAATTTGCGCAGAATCTTATGCTACTTATTGCATTTAAAGATTGCAGGAGCTGTGCAACTTCGGTTGTTTAGCTCCTTTTGCTGTGTATAGGCTAAAATTTAAAGGCTTTTAATGATTAAAAAATACTATAAAATATAGCATAATTAACTGTTCAAGATATGGAATTAATACTGCATATTAAAATAGTTAATAAAATAAAACAAAAAACACTATTGCGAAAATAAATGTTCATATTTTAAATACAATGTTGACAAAATAACAAAAATATTGTATCATATTATAGAGATGAAATTGGTTGTATGGCAGGAGGAACGATATGTATAAGTTCAGAATATCAAACAAATTATTTTTGATAGGGTTGATAGCTGTTTTGGCTTTTTTGATTTTTGCAGTAATTGCGATAAATGAAGCGTTTAGAGCGCCGACAGAAGCTGCAAGAGTAGGATGGGCTATTTCCATATTTGTACCTGTTGCTGCTTTTGCTGTGGCATTTATATTCAGATTAAGGCTGTTTGGTATAGTCGAAGTTGATACACATGGCGTTACAAGAAAATGCTTTATGATGGAAGATTTTAGGCTTGAATATAAGGATTGCAAGGGTATCGGCCTTGGATATCATTTCATTGGTTTAAGATCAAAAGCATATTGGGTGTATTTTTCAAAGAAGGAAATAAGCGATCAGTCGAGAGTTGATTTTACGCAGATTCCGTTCGATGGCGATGTTATAAGAATAGCGTATAGCGATGAACTTATAGAAGTTCTTGAACAGTGCGTATCAGCAGAAACGATTGAAAGCATAAAGCGAGATTATAGAAAAGCTCAGATGACGAAGGTAACACCAAGATAAAAAACAAAAAATAGAGCATTGTATCACATTGGGTACAATGCTTTTATTATTATAATTACAGTTCAAAAACTGTTTCAGAAAGCGGATTTCTCATATTGTGGCGAGGGTCAACAATTGCTTTTTCAGAAGCATAACCGATAGGGAGCAGACAGTAGGGATAAATGTTTTCGCCAAGATTGAATGCATCCTTGATTTTTTGTGCATCAAAATAACCAACCCATGTTGTGGCAAGCCCTATGTCGGTTGCAGCGAGCATCATATGAGTTGTAACAATGCTAATATCCATTTCTGTGAAATCGTGTTTGCCGCTTTCAAAATCAAGAATGCAACTTTTGTTTGAATCGCCGCAT
>CADBRR010000052.1 GCA_902797145.1 uncultured Eubacteriales bacterium
AAATCCGCTGAATACTGCATTATAAACAAGTCCGGATTTGTAGAACTTGTAATCCTATTTATCATCGTTTCATAAGCTCCATCGGCAATTTTCTTTCCAATGCTTTCTTTTTTCGCTTTCAGTTCAAAAATCTCTCCGCAATTATCGCATAGCATATCTGAAACGGACAAATTATTTTCCATTTTTGTTATATGTATATTCCCACAGCAAGGGCAAAACATATTATCGGCAATCCAATTTTCACTCATAACACGAGCTTTTTGCGAATTGCTCCTATATTTACAGGCAATACCCGTATCGAAAAATAAATTCATATCGTGTTTAACTCTTTTCTTAATTTTACCCCTTAATCAGCGTATCGAAATAATTTCCTACGGCTCTGAACCCATTATCGAGGCTTGACAGCTCTATCCATTCTCCCCTCGTATGCGCACCGCCGCCCAGATAACCGCCAAAGCTCACCGCCGGTATTCCCATCGCAAGCGGAATATTGCAGTCGGTCGAACCACTTTCGATTGACGGCATAGCCTTATATTCTGAAACAATAGCGTCAATGCACTTTGATGCAAGCGCCTGATGCGCTATCTCATCAACATCGCCCATACATGGTCTTTCGCCAAGCAGAGTAACCTCGATTTTTTCGCACAAGGTTCTATTCTTCTCGATTATGCTTTCAAAAATCTTTCGCATATCTTCAAGGCATTTTCTATCGCTTGAACGATACTCGTACATCAAAGCTGCATATTCTGCAATAGTATTTATACTCGTTCCGCCCTCTATCATTCCCACATTATATGTAGTTACGCTATCTCCATACTGTGGTACTTTCACGCCATACAAATCACAAATAAGCCTTGATGCCCTTTCTATTGCGTTTGTATTTCCGAACTTTGAAAACGAATGACCACCCTGCGCCCACAATTCAATCTTATATCTTTCAGAACCAATCGAATTTGATATAATCTCATCATAGCTCAAATCGAGCGCAACGAAGTCAACGACATAATCCTTATACTTATCCATAAAGCAGCGTGTGCCTTTGAGATTTCCAAGTCCCTCTTCGCACGAATTGCACACGAACAATATTCCGCCATCGGTTTCAGGCTTGTTTTCTGCAAAATATTTTGCTATAATAAGCAGCATTGCAAGGTTTGTTGTATCATCGCCTATTCCGGGGCAATATGCTTTATCGCCCTCAACTCTAACCTCAAACGGTTCAAGGTCCGGGAACACCGTATCCATATGTGCATTTACAACATGAAGTTTATTTTCCTTGAAATTATAAGGATAAATAACATTCTTCGCCTCGTCGATATAAACGCCCTCTGCGCCGCAATTCTTTAAAAACTTTTCGCAGAACTCCGCCCTTTTTTCCTCGTGATGAGTTGGCGCAGGAATCCTGCACAGCTCAAATATAAGCTCTTTAAGCGTCTGTTGATTTTTGTCAATATATTCCCTTAACGTCATTTTAAAGCCTCATTAAATTATTTCATATTATGTCCATGCTTATAAATCATTCTATTATCGAGCGCCCACAATCTTTCAGAGAACTCGCCCTTGCCAATATTATCAATAGCTGCAAACATTTCAAAGAGGTTTGCATCGAGCTCATCGACCTTTGAAACGACCTCCGCTTCGGGGAACATAGGCGGTTTGGGGCTTCCATGCTCTGCCGTTCCGTGATGCGAAAGAACTATGTGTTCCATAAGCGTTGCAAGCTCATCTGAAATGCCTATCGCCTTTGCCTCCATTTCAACGAGTGAAACGCCCATCGGTATATGGCCAAGAAGCTGACCTTTTTGCGTATAACCCGTTGCAATTCCGAGATCACCCACCTCAAGCTCAAATATCTTTGCAACATCGTGGAGCATAATTCCGCCAAGCACTAAATCGCTGTCGAGGGCAGGGTACATATCGCATATACATTTGCCTGTACGCATCATACTCAATGTATGGTAAAGTATTCCGCCCCTGCAAGCGTGATGAAGCTTCAATGCAGCAGGATATTTCAAAATCTTTTCTTCGTATTTTTTGTATATATGCTTTATAAGCCTTGTAAGCTCCTTATCGTTGAACGCATCGGCAGTTTTCATAATTTCACCGTACATCCAGTTCATATCAAACGGAGCGCAAGGAATTAAAAGCGACAAATCATAATTATCATTTTCATTAACTTTTCTTATCCTATCAATCGTGAACTGGTCAATATCTTTCCACGTGCTTACGCTGCCACGAACCTTTATAATTGATTCAGGATAATACATTCCGTGCTGTTCAACATCGTAATTCCACAGTTTAGCGTTCATTTCGCCCTCTCGGTCTGCAATAACCATATCAAGGTATGGTTCATTCTTCTTATTGAGTTTTTCAGCGACCGAACGGACAATACAGAAACCCTCTACCTGACCCGTTGATTTATTTATAACATTATTTAAAAATAACATTTTTCCCATAAGCTACCTCCGCACCATCATATAAATAATTTACCACTCATTATAATATAATTCAATCATTTTTTAAAAAAGCAGATGTGGTATCATCTGCTTAAATCTATTGAATTTAATAAAGCCCATGCGCATATCACTATAAAAAACTACAAGCAAAAAATGATATGCAATCCTGAGCAGTTACAAAACAATATAAAAAAAGTGCACACCCGTTCTTTGGTAAAGCTCTCCCAAGTGGTAATTTTGCAGGTGACTACTGTCAGGCAAACCTGCGGCACACCATCGGTTCCGCTTAATGCTGCTTCATTCCTGACCTGACATGGTTCACAGTCAACGGTTGCACAGGACCCGACGATCAACATTCCTTACAAACACCGACCTTGAAATTACTAACCGAGGAACAGGAATTCAGTCCTGCTATAGCGGATTGCAGATACAGGGCACCGCTAACTCCCCACTTAGTGCACATAGTTATTATAAACTATATTATAAAATATTGCAAGCATTTTTTATTGCAATTTATACGATATAAAAACACAACTTAATATATGTTTATTCCTGAATCATTTTATTCATGTTTGACCTGTTTTAACATAAATATGAATATAGATTTTCAAAACAGTAATTTAAATTTGGTGAAAAAATCTCTGAAATCAAAATTTTTATTGACTAAAATGTTTTTTTAATGGTAAAATAATATTGAAAGGATGTGCTAAATATGTTGTTACGATTAACTGTTGATAATTATTTATCATTCAATAAAGAAACAGAGTTAATTATGATACCATCAAACAAAATAAGAAAGAAATCGGATCACAAAGTAAAATTAGCAAATGTTTCAGTACTTAAATACGCTGCAATATATGGTGCCAACGCAGCAGGAAAATCTAACCTTATTAAAGCTATAGCTTTTATGAAGTTGTGTGTATCTAAATCATTAAGTCCGCTATCCGCAAACGATTATTGTAGGAATTGTGAAGGAAATATTAAAAGACCGAGTTTATTTGAAATACAATTCTCTCTTGACGGAAATTATTATGCATACGGTTTTTCTGCTATACTAAACACAACTCAAATAGCATCTGAATGGCTATACAAAATAAATAAATTAAATGATCCAGAAAAAATATTTGAATGGGATAAAAGCAAAAATCCGACATATGGTGAAGGACTTGAATTGAATAATAGTGATATTGTAAGGCTTCAAACTTATTTTGAAGATTTTGACGAAAATGGGAATATGTTATTTCTAAAATTTATGAACAGTAATAAAAAATATTCTGATGACTCATCACTTTATGTATTCAAAAAAATATATGATTTCATAGCTAACGATATAGTGATAGTCACTCCCAATACAACTGTTACGGATATTTCTCACTACTATAATAATACTTCTATTGCTTCTATAAGCAATCTTCTGCAATTATTTGACACTGGAATATCAGATATTTTCATTGAAGAAATATCAATGGCAGAATTAGAAAAAGAAATACCAGAACCTATAATAACTGATATTATAAAAACAGTTAAGGAAAAACTTGAAACTGACAATAATTCGGACCCGATGTTATCCATACGTTCAGATTATAGTTTTTATAATATAGAATTCAAGGCAGATGGCGAGCTTAAGATAACTACTATGAAATTCCGTCATCGAAATAGCTTTTATGATTTCAAATTTGCAGACGAATCTGATGGTACAAGAAGGCTTATAGATCTTGTAGATATGTTGTTGGAAACATCCGACGAAAGAATTTATGTAGCGGATGAAATTGAAAGAAGTCTACATCCTAAGTTGATGCAAAAATTCATTGAAATATTCAATGAAAGGCATTCAACAGACAGAGTTCAGTTGATCTTTACAACACATGAATCAACAATAATGGATCAGGAATTATTTAGACGTGACGAAATATGGTTTGTTGAAAGAGATTCCAATAGTTGCAGTTATATATATCCACTTGATAAATTTAAGGAAAGATATGATAAAAAACTGAGTAAGGCATATCTTGATGGTAGGTACGGTGCAATACCAGTATTTAAACAATTTAAATTTAAGGAGAAATAATATGCCGCCTATACGAATCTACCGAAATTGGAATACAAGAGATGCCTATAATGTTCAAATAGAACCATATAAGCGCTATTATTTTTTATGTGAGGGCAGAAAAACAGAAAAATTGTATTTTGAAAGCCTGATTAAAAATCGGAAAGAATTATCTATTCATTCATTGATAGATATTGATTATATTGAGCGCACCGAAAATGATGTTGGCATTAGCAAGCCCGAACAGCTGATAAAATTTGCCAAGAAGCTCAAAGCAAATAAACGAATAGTATTCGATAAAAATATAGATAAAATTATCATTGTGTTTGATGCTGATGTTTTAAATTCTAAAAGTCAGGATATTATAAACAACATAATCGCTGATGGTGAGTCCGATGGAAGTACTATCATTGGACTTACCAATCCTGCTTTTGAACTTTTTTTAATTCTTCACTATGAAAGTTCCTATGAAAATACAATATTACCGAATAGTGAAGAAATAATTAAAAATGATTGGGTAAAAAAAAGTGAAAATAAAAAGGAACGCTTCATATTAAATCTGCTAAAAAGAGAGTATGATATAAAATCAAAATCACATAGTGAAATTGAAAATTTGGTTCATAAAATCAACATAGCGATAAGTCAAGAGAGAAAGATCAACTCGCAAATCTATGAGTGTAAGGACACTATAACATCAAATATTGGTTCAATTATAAACCAAATAATAACCGATGATATAGGTTAAAATACAAAATGTACTAAAACAAATGAAGCTGCGCCTAGCGCAGCTTTCAATAATATTATCATTTATTTTAAATTACACCCATTCTATTTCGCCAACAGATTCGAGATATTCTTCAAGATAATCCATATAATCGTCCGTCAGCCTCATACAGTATGTT
>CADBRR010000053.1 GCA_902797145.1 uncultured Eubacteriales bacterium
ATTATTTTTTCCACAAACCGTGAATGTTGCAGTATGCGTAAACCGCCTCGACAGTTTCACCGTCAAGGAGCGCAAACTGTACTTCGCACTTTTCGCCCGGTTTTAAAACTTTTCTCTGATTGCCCTTATTTGTCTGTATAGATACCCACTCAATATAGTGCATATCGAGCATGGGGTGTTCAACTTCGCCAACTTTAACTGTTACGATATTGTTTTCAACGCTATATACAGGAATATGTTTTTCCTTTGATGCTTCAACAGTTCCGGGTACGAGTTCCTTCATTTTCTCGCCACAGCACATAATTGCAACGCCTGCATCCTTTACATATGCAACGATATTTCCGCAATGCTCGCAAATATAAAATTTCTGTTCCATAAAAATACCTCCTTATGCTATCGGTTCAAAATCGGCAGCGCCATGTTTGCAGAGGGGGCAAATGAAATCGGCAGGGAGTTCATCGCCTTCGTAGATATAGCCGCAAACCTTACATACAAAGCCTTTCTTGCCTTCAGTCTGGGGCTTAGGCTTTACGTTATTCTGATAATACGTATAAGTCATTGTTTCTGCCTTTGACATAACCCTTGCTTCCGTTACGGAGCAAATGAACATTCCGTGAGTGTCGAGGTCGACATACTGTTCAACCTTGAGCGACATAAACGAATTTATATATCTTGGCAGGAATACGAGTCCGTTATCCGAACGCAACGGCTTACAATCAGCGAACTTATCAACATTTCTTCCGCTCCTGAAGCCAAACGATTCAAACACTTTGAACGGAGCTTCAACCGACAAACAGTTTACATTCATAATTCCTGTCTGCTTGATAATGTGGTGTGAATAATTGAGTTTATTTATCGTTACAGCAACTCTGTTAGGCGAATCCGTAACCTGAGTTACAGCATTTACGATAAGTCCGTTATCCTTTTCGCCGTTATTTGATGTAACAACATAAAGACCATAACCGATATTGAAAAGTGCTTTAAGGTCGTTCTTGTCAGCAGTTTCGCTATGCTGAGCGATATAGTCCTTGCAAAGTTCGTCCGAGAGCTGTTCAAGCTTATTCATACTTTCTTCGTTGAGCGCAGACATAATCTTTACGCTGTTTTCGCAGAACTTGATATTCTTTGATTTTTCAAACATACTCGTCATAACCTTTGCAGCCATAGGCGCCCACGAACCGTTCTCAATAAGCGCAACAGTTCTGTTCTGGAAATTTCTTTCCGTAAGGTGTTCAATGAACTCACGCATAAACGGATAAACTTCCGCATTATAAGTCGTTGTTGCAAGCACGAGTTTATTGTATCTAAACGCATCAGCAACAGCCTGTGACATATCGCACCTTGCAAGGTCGTAAACCTTAACTGACGGCGCACCTTTTTTCCTGAACGATTCAGCCAATATTTCAACAGCCTTTTTCGTATTGCCATAAACAGATGTATATGCGATAACGATACCGTCTTCTTCAACCGAATAGCTCGACCATGTGTTATAAAGGTTCAGATAATAACCGAGATTTTCTTTAAGAACGGGGCCATGAAGCGGACAAATAGTTGCTATATCGAGCGTTCCTGCCTTCTTGAGCAATGCTTGAACCTGAGCGCCGTACTTGCCAACTATGCCTATATAATATCTTCTTGCTTCGTCGACCCATTCTTCTTCCCTATCGAGCGCACCGAACTTGCCGAAACCGTCAGCCGAGAAAAGAACCTTATCCTTCATATCATAAGTTACCATAACTTCGGGCCAATGAACCATAGGCGCAGCAACGAATGCGAGGGTATGATTTCCGAGCGAAAGCGTGTCACCCTCTTTAATAACTATTTTTCTATCTTCAAAATCCGTACCGAAAAACTGCTTCATCATAACAAACGCTTTTTGAGATGAAACAATCTTTGTTTCGGGATAATTCTTCATAAAATAAGCGATGTTTGCAGAATGGTCAGGCTCCATATGCTGAACGATAAGATAATCAGGAGTTCTGTTTTCAAGCACTTTATGGAGGTTATCCATCCATTCGTGTGTGAAATTCTTATCAACAGTATCCATAACTGCTATCTTTTCGTCAATTATAGCGTATGAGTTATAAGCCATACCGTTAGGTACAACGTACTGACCCTCGAACAAATCAACCTTGTGGTCGTTTACACCAATGTATTTAATATCATCTGTTATATACATATTGTTAAGCTCCTTTTAAATTTAATATAAAAGTGCCGGGTTGCCCGACACTTGCAAGAATTATTCAGCCGAAAAATCTTCCTTGCCAACACCGCAAAGGGGGCATACGAAATCATCGCCGAGGTCTGCAAACTTTACGCCCTGTTCTTCTTCATCGTAAATCCAACCGCATACGTTACATACATACTTCATATTCGTGTTCTCCTTTCTTGTTTAAATTTTATAAATTAATTATATTAATTTTTAAGCTTATTAAGTAAATCGGGGAATATTTCAAGGCTTCTTTCAAGTATTCCGTGCATATTGGCAATAGCAATTCCATAATTTACTATTTCAACGCCTGCCTTTTCTGCCTTTTCCATTCTGCTCAACATTTCCTTTTCATTGAGCATACAGCCGCCACAATGAACTATCAAATCATACTCAGTCAAATCGTCTTTGAAACCACCGCCCGATGTGAACTCAAATACAGGCTCTACACCTGAAAAATTCCTTATCCAATCAGGCATTTTCTTTGAACCTATATCGTTACACTGTCTATGATGCGTACAGCCTTCGCTTATAAGAACTTTGCTGTTATTAGTCAACTTTGAAAGCTTACCTGCGCCACGAACGAGCCTTTCAAGGTCGCCTTTATACCTTGCAAGCAATATAGAAAAGCTTGTCAAAAGAATATCCTTAGGAACAATCTTTGAAACGCTCCCGAACGCCTGAGAGTCCGTTATAACGAGCTTCGGTTTCTTTGCAAGCGAATCAAGAACCGATTTAAGTTCCTCAACCTGACAGCCTACAAACGAACAATGGCTATCGAGAATATCACGCATCGTTTGAACTTGCGGAAGAATAATTCTGCCTTTAGGCGCAGACTCATCAATCGGCATAACGAGTACGACTATGTCGCCCTCTTTCAGCATATCGCCAATGATTCTTTTATCGCTTTTAGCGTCACGGCTTATATGTGCAAGCATATTTTTAAGCTCTGTTATATTCTCGCCTGTCTTTGCGCTTACATATAATTCATTATAACCTAATTTTTCCCTTTTTGCAATAGAGTCGCACTTATTAAATGCAACGATATACGGCAAACGCTTTTCTTCTATAAGTTTTATAAGCTCTGTATCCTGCTCAGTTTTTCCCCTAATTGCATCTATTACGACAACTGCAATATCGGTTTTTGCAAGAATATCGTTTGCCCTCTTTACACGCTTTTCGCCAAGCTCGCCCTCATCGTCAATGCCCGGAGTATCTATAATCACGACGGGACCTAACGGAAGTAGCTCCATAGTTTTTCTGACAGGATCGGTCGTTGTGCCGAGAGTATCGGATACTATCGACATTTCCTGCCCGGTAACAGCATTAACTACGCTCGACTTACCTGCATTTCTCATTCCGAAAAAGCTAATGTGTAACCTTTCACCGCTTGTTGTTTCGTTTAAACCCATTTATTATTATCTCCTTATTTTCATAAAGGCGAACCACAATAAATGGTTCGCCTGTTCGCCCATCTTGTTTTATTGAATTAGAATCTGAAATCTCGTCTATTTGAGCTTCTTATAGCTTCGATGTTCTCTTTAGCTATACTCTTAACCTTTTCCTTAGGAATTTTTTCAAGCTCACGCTCTATCATTTCATAGCCTATCTTCTTTGTTTCAGGTGAAGCGTAATCTTCGAGGTATTCAGCAAGCGTCATAAGCGCATTGGGGTGACAGCAGTTGAGAATCTGACCGCTCTTGCACAAGCTCATAAATCTATCGCCTGTTCTGCCCTCACGATAACAAGCTGTACAGAATGACGGAATATGGTTGCTTTCCATAAGCCATCTTACAACTTCGTCAAGAGTTCTCTGGTCTGAAACATCAAACTGTTCTGTATCATGGGGTCTTTCATGTTCATCATAACCAGCATAACCGCCAACTGATGTCCTTGAACCGCCCGATACCTGTGATACGCCAACCTTGAGCATCTTTGAACGAACTTCTTCCGTTTCTCTTGTTGAAACTATCATTCCTGTATAAGGAACTGCTATTCTTATACAAGCTGCAATTTTCTCGAAAATATCGTCTGAAATTGAATTATCAAATGCGGTTGGGTCGATGTCGTCAGCTCTCTTTATTCTCGGAACGCTTATAGTATGCGGACCTACGCCGTGAACTGCTTCAAGGTGTTCTGCGTGCATGATAAGTCCTGCAAATTCATACTTGTACATTTCAAGTCCGAAAAGAACGCCCAAGCCTACATCGTCAATTCCGCCCTCCATAGCTCTGTCCATAGCCTCTGTATGGTAAGCATAATTGTGCTTAGGTCCTGTCGGGTGGAGCTGTTCATAGCTTTCCTTGTGGTATGTTTCCTGGAAAAGAATATATGTGCCGATACCTGCTTCTTTAAGCTTTCTGTAATTTTCAACAGTTGTTGCGGCAATATTAACATTTACTCTGCGGATATCGCCATTTTTGTGGTGAACAGAATAAATAGTCTTTATGCAATCGAGAATATATTCAATAGGGTTGTTTACAGGATCTTCGCCTGCCTCTATTGCAAGACGCTTGTGACCCATATCCTGAAGTGCTATAACTTCAGCCTTTACTTCTTCCTGAGTGAGCTTCTTTCTCGGAATATGCTTGTTCTGATGATGATACGGACAATATACGCAACCGTTTACGCAGTAGTTTGAAAGATAAAGCGGTGCGAAAATAACTATACGGTTTCCGTAGAACGCAAGCTTAATTTCCTCTGCAACATCGAACATTTTATCAATCATCTTTTTGTCCTCGCAGGCGAGCAAAACGCTTGCTTCCCTGTGAGTTAATCCTGAACAGACACAGCCTGTTGCTGTTTTCTGAGGACGAGCTTTTTCAAGAATTGACTCGATAAGCTCGATATTGTTCTTGTTCTCTTCAGCATATGCAAGAGTGGCACGAATTTCTTCATCGTTTATAAACTCTTCTGCCTTTAATGATTTCGGATCATAAATAGCCATAAATTTTACCTCTTCTTTATTATAATCAATATTTTTACTTTTTAATATCGCCTCTGTCAGTAACTATTCTGTAACCGACCGATTCCATTCTTTTTTCAAGACAGCCTTTGCACTGAGCAGATTCCTCGCCTGTGCAAATCTTATTGTCATATAACTCGTACTTTTTCCTTACCGAAACAGGCGATAAGTTAGGCATAACAACATTTGCGCCCGCTTCAATGCCCTTTTCCCTGCCTCGTGCATCTATCGTGCCAAGCGCAGTAGTTGATGGCAAAAGTATGTTCGGCTTTATAAGCCTTATTATCGAAAGCAAGTAACACGTCTTTTCAAGCGTTCCTGCCTCTTTATCCTTAAACGGAGTATCCTTATGCGGTATGAACGGACCAATTCCGCACATATCGGGTGAAAACTCTTCAATAAACTTCAAGTCCTTCGCAAGCTCCTTGTTCGTCTGATAAGGCGAACCTACCATAAACCCACAGCCGACCTGATAGCCAATTTCACGAAGATTTTTCAAGCATTCCATTCTGTTATCAAAGCTCATGCTGTTGGGGTGCAGCTTTTCATAATGCGCCTTGTCAGCCGTTTCATGCCTCAATAAATACCTGTCAGCGCCGGCATCATAAAGTCGTTTATAGCTTTCATAACTTCTTTCGCCAAGCGACAACGTTATTGCGCAATCGGGATATTTTTTCTTTATCGTCGTTATAATATCAACGAGCACTTCATCTGTAAAATATCCGTCTTCGCCGCCCTGCATAACAAATGTTCTGAATCCGAGCGAATAACCCTCGTCCGCACATTCTATTATCTGTTCCTTTGAAAGCCTGTACCTGTCGCAATGTTTGTTGCTTGCACGTATTCCGCAATAAATGCAGTCGTTTTTGCAAATGTTTGAAATTTCTATAAGCCCTCTAACAAATACAGTATTTGAATATATCTGTTTGCGAACCTTGACCGCCTTTTCTGAAAGCATTTCTGCATTTTCTTTTGACATATTGTCAAGCAAACGCTCATATTCTGAAACGCTCAAGGAATGCTCACGCTCAAGCTTTTCTATAATCTCTTTCATAAATTATTTTGAGTAAGCAGTTTTAACGCTTATCCCTTCAAGATTTCCAATTCTGCCTGCAAGCGTTGAAATAACGTCCTGCTCCGCATCGAGCGCAACGCTTATAATGTTCATATGGCGTTTGTGATAGGGAATGCCCATTCTGCCGATAATAAATTCACCATACTCGTGAAGGATCTCATTCAACTGCATAACCGTTTCATTTTTCTCAACTATTATGCTCATAACAGCTACTCTTGTTTCCATAACTTGACCTCGCTTTTTTTAAAAAAATTGTCGTGCAAAAGAACTGCACGACATCAAATTGATTTCTCTATTTTAGTTATCGTGCCTTGCTTTCAGATTATTCTTGTCCTCAGGCACTTTTAATATAACATCTTTTATATTTTTTTTCAAGGATTTTTATTATATATTATTTTGGGAATAAAAATTTATCAATTCATGCACAAAGTCAGGCTTTCGCCTGACCTTGCTAACAAATATGTAATTTTTAAATTGTGAATTAACTCCACACTCCACTCTTCAAACTTCTAACTTTATTCAAGTCCTGCAACAACTCTCAAAATCTTTGTTGCATCTGCGCTATCAACGATATTATCTTCGTTTATATCGGAAGCTTTAAGCTGTGTACCGCTAAGCTCATCGAGCTTTGCAACATATCTTAAAACAACTGTTGCATCAGCCGCCTCTATAACTGAGTTCAAGTCGGCATCGCCAAGCTTATATGGTTCTTCGATAGGTGTTTCATCATCTTTATATGTTGCAGTTATAACAACATCTGCATCGCCCATAATGAAATATGTTTCCTCGCTGTAAACGTTTGAGATAGAAACAAGACCTTCTTCTACAACCCATTTATCAAAAACCTTGCCCTGTTCGGGTTCGTTTGCCTTGATAGTAATTTTAGTATCTTCAACTGCCGAGTCATAGTCGCTCGTTCCGCCGTTAATAGTTATAGTATGTTCCTGCTTTGGCGGTTCTTCGCCGAAAATGATGTCTACATACTCGATATCCTTGAACATTTCAGCATATTTTTCATCAATTTCTGAAGCAACATTTAAAATATCTTCGGTAATTTCAATGTGCATATTATCAAGATATGTGAAGTTATCATATACTGAAATTTCACTTGTTGAGTTATAGTATCTGAACGCTCTTCTGCCCTTTGCATCGTGGAAAATGCTCATAGTAAGCCCAAGTTCGCCCTGAATACCATTAGTCATCATAAGCATATCAAGAACAGTTGACTGCTGCATATCAATATAATCTCTCTGCTTTGTAGCATCAATAACTATTCTTGTCTGTACCTTTGTTTCATCATGGAACGTAATATTTACATTGCTGTAACCTGCAAGCACGTTCATGCCTGTATCGTGAAGAACGAGTTGCCTATCCTCCTCAGTTATCGCATACGAGAACGAATCTTCGCTTGTAACGCCATCTGCAATATGGTAAGTATATGTTGCCTCATCGAATGTGAACAACAGTTTTCCGTCATTTGACCTTATATCAAGTGGCATACCTGTGCGCTGTGAAACGTTTTCTGACTTAATTGCTCCCCTTTCAAGCATAACCTGAATTGCAATCTGGTTTGCAAACGAAATATGAAGTTCGGGATATATGAAGTCCATATCAATATCCTGATACTTGTCTTCGGGAGTTTCTTCGCCGAAAATTACTAAAACTGAATCGTAATCTTTAAGCGCTTCTGCTGCCTTGCCTTCAAGTTCGCTATGGTCGATTTTAGCGTAAACTGTATCGTTTTCATAAACGTGTGCGAGCAGGAAAATTTCACCTGTCTTTGTATTTGACAAAATTACCATTTTGCCGTTTGAGAATATGAAACCCTCATTTGTGCTATCGTCAACTTCGGCAAAAAGAATCTCTTTCTGATAAAGGTAATACATTGCTTGAACCTGTGCATCCGTCATTTCCGACTGGTACATAATTTTATTGTAATCTATTTCAAGAACTCTTTCCTCTGTCGGTTCTTCTTCGCCAAGGAGCGTTCCAACCCTAACGCTGTCTATTGCAACAGATGCTCCGCCTTTACCGCTGTAAACAAAGCCAAACCTTACATTATCTTCAAAATACTTTTCAGAAACGGGAACATCGACTTCAATAAACATTGAATTTTCTTTTCCGCATTCGATATTTGAAACTACGCTCTGTTCGCCGTCTGCTCCAACCATCACAAGCGCAAGTGAATAATTTGCGTTTGTAACATCATCAACTGCGAGTGCAAAGCTTACATAAGCCTTTTTTGCATCTTTAAGGCTGAACAAAGGCGATAAAATCGTTTCGTTCTGCTCGTTTTCATAGTCGGGCTTTATTGCAATAACCCTATCAAAATGTGTTTCGCCGTCCATGAAGTAAAAACCCCATGTATTCTCAGAATTTGTGCTAACTATCTCCCAACCATCTCTGTTCCATTCGTCACCGTCAAATTCGTCAAGGAAATATTCAGCTCTGTTTTTGTTTTTCATTCCTGTCTTTGTGCCATTAGAATATGCAAGCACATTAAACGGAATCATCATAATCAGCGCAAGTATAAGCGCAACAGTTTTTTTAAGCATAGCTTGTCCTCCATTTTTCATTTCTAATTTTAATCAAGTCCTGCAACAATCCTCAAAATCTTCGTAGCATCTGAAGAATCAATTATGTTATCTTCGTTTGCATCGGCATTAATTTTCTGCTGTGCATCAAGCTCATCAAGCTTTGCAACGAACCTTAAAATAACTGTTGCATCGGCTGCCTCAATTTCATCGTTTAAGTCAACATCGCCTATAATGTTATGAATAGGCATTAGCGTATCGCTCGGCTCTTCGCTTTGAATAGGCTCTTCAATCTTTTCATAGAGAATAGTTACTGTCATATCGGCTGCAACCGCATCAAATTCCTTATCAAAGCCTATGAACTTATAGCCCTCGTGTTCGGGAATCTGTGGCTGAACTGCACTCTTTCCGGGCAAAACCTGCTGAACGGAAACAACGTTGCCCGTCAACCCGTCAACAAACGTTACAGTAAACATTGTAGGTTCTACTATTTCTTCTTCATAAAGCGCAGTTACAATCATATCCTCATAAACAGCCGAGAAATCCTTATCAAAGCCTACGAATTTATATCCTTCGTGGTAATATACTTCGGGTTCGTTTGCGCCTTCACCCTCACGAACAGTCTGTACGCTAAGCTGTTCGCCTGTCAAGCCATCAATAAATGTTACTGTGTATGTATTATAAACTTCTTCCCATACAGCATTTACAACCATATCCGACTTTACATTTGAAAAATCACTATCCCAGCCTTTGAACGTATATCCGTCACGCTCAGGATTTTCAGGAGCTTTTGCGCTTTCGTCGCCATGAACAACGCTCAGGAACAAGCTTTCGCCACCATTCATAAACTCAACAACATACATCGGGTCAGAATATGGAATAAGTTCGGGCGAATCTGCGCTTTCTTTATCAAACGCATTCGTATGTGCGCTCAATTTATTCCTGTTTTCTGTTGCGTAAATATCTTCACCACAGAAGAAATTGAAATTATTTCCGCTATCTAAACCTATATGACCAATTCCGCCAATCGGATTTAAGTCGAATGAAAGGCTGTCGATTATCTGACCTTTCTTGTCGTTTGCGCCAAGGAATGCGCCGGCATTTTCGCTTGCATAAACAGTGTTGCCCTTAGTTGCAGACATTCTTATAACCCCCTGATTATAGCCTGCAAGACCGCCGGCATTCTTTGCCTCGATACCGCTATTTATAGAATTTTCCCTTGAAAGTGAAAGCTCTACTTTTCCGTTATTGAAGCCAACGATACCGCCATATAATCCGTTTAGCTTATTATTAGTACCCTTAACCTGCGAATTATGTGCGTTTGCATATGAAATTCTGCCATTATTAAGTCCTGCAACAACACCGAGATACTGACCTACATATTTTGAAATCGGGTTAGCATAACCTTCGCAGTGAACATATGAATTTTTAACTTCAACGTTAATTATCTGACCATTATTCACGCCTGCAACAACGCCTGCAACAGATTTAACGGATACGCTTGCGCCGTCAAAAACAACGTTCTTTATAACTGCATTTTCTGCAAGTACGCTTACAAAACCTCCGTTTACTCTATCGGGATTTTCGATATATATGTTCTTTATTGTATGGTTCATTCCGTCAAGCGTTCCTTTAAACTCACCAAACCCTGCAAACGACTTTGAAACGGTAATATCGTTATAAAGTGCAAATTTACCGGAAGGATTGAATCCCTCAATATTTTCAAGCTGTTGAGAATATGTTAAATACATATAATCTCCGCCAACATACTTGAACTTTGCAGTTATTGTAGTTTCCTCAACTATTTCATAACTTGCTAAATCTATCTTTGCATTGTTCACATAGAATCCGTCAAGAACATAACCCTGTTTTGGATAAATTGCAGGAATTTTATCAACAGTATCCTGATATTCAATCGTGACAGTATCATCGCCATAAACGGTACCATTTTCATCGGCTACAAAATGAACATCAAATTCAGTATCGCCATTTACGATTGCAAATTCAGTATTTCCCCAGCAATAGAGTACTGCGCCCCTTGAATCATATCTATCATATGAACCATTATCCTTTTTTGCTAAATCAATAGCTTCTTCGTAATTGTACGTCCTATACGGATACTGAGGGTGCATTTTCGTCATATATTTAAACAAGCTAACGACCATCTCAGCTTCATAATCAAACGTTACTGATTCATCATAACCTGCGTACGCTATTGCGCCAAGGTTCAATAAAATATCGCCTGTCTTCGTTGTAACTGCGCCAAGGCACGAGCCTGCATAAATAAGCGTATTTGGAAGATTTGAATCGATATACATTTGAATATATGTTCCGCCAACAGAAACAATATCCGATCTATCAAAATAAACTCTGCCTGCTGAAATATCGGCATCTGAATAACCTTCGCCTCGTCTTAAACAATAGTACGATTCGCCGTTATGGTAAGTACCATGACAGTCAATAAGCAAAAATCCATAATAAGGCAAAGCATTTATAAATGCCTGTGGTGTGCACTCATCATCTTTTATATCTGTATATGAACCGCCTGTAAGCGCAGTTATTCTCTGTGCGCAGGACGGATATGTTTCGTTATGGAAGCCTTCATCGCCTGAAACTCTGCTCGTTCTAAACGGTCTTATGAGCAAAACATTAGGATTTGTCCACATTCTTCCGCCATTTGCAGAAATTCCCTTTAATTCTGAATCCGATTTTTCAATAACCAATGTGCTTTTCTCGCCCTGTTCTTCGTTTATAAAACCGCAGCCAATACCTGTCGATGTATAGAAAGTGAGAGAGTTATTTTCTTCCCTGATAATTCTATCTACTTCTGTTAGCCCTGAAAGATAATCAAAAACCATATCCGCAATTTCTTTGCGTGAATAGCCCTGTGCAAGATACATTTCCTGCATTTTATATATTTCTTTAAGAATAACATCAGCTACGAGCTTTTCGCCATCAGAGAACGTGCGGTAAAAGTTAAGCTCAACGAAATTGCTTCTTGTACCGCTACCCGTTGCATAAAAATTTTCAAGCCTTGTTTCATCTTCTAAAAACTCTATTTCAACAGTATAAATTCCGTCATTTGAAATTTCATCGCCATGTGTTCCGTCATCATACATTTTTGAAACACTACCCGTCTTCTCGCTATAAAGCGAAATTGCCAAGTTTTTCTCCGCTTCACAAGTAAATGTAACGCAAGTCATTTCACCTGTAAGAACGTCTGTTGTATTGCTTTTTAATATAGCGTTTTCTTCGCTTGTGTATGCAAATGCTTCAAACGGCATAACGAGCATAAAAACAGCAAGCAATAATGCAATAGTTTTCTTCATATTACCATTCCCTTTTCACATATTTACTTTAATTATAAATAATTGATATTATAATTGCAAGATATATAATATAAAATTTAAGTGTAATTAATCCCAACAAACAATAAAAAATAAAGTTGCTGATTTATTAAATAGCTTAACGGATGGAAACAAATGGAGCGAGAGTGAAAATTCACTGAAAATTCAGTTGACAAAGTGAAATAGTGTTATTTTTTAATATGATTCATCATAAGGAAGATTTTCTACATCAACAAACATATAAAGTTAGAAACAAAACAAAATATATACCCTCTTTACCGAACAAAGCAATTTCGGTCGAGAGGGTACATTACTATTATCTGTTTTACATCTGCATCATTCATTAAAATATTTCCATTCGCCGTACATTCTTATGTTATAGCCGTAATTTTCATATGCTTTAAACCCCGTCAACTGCGACTTTGTAAGATATCCATCTATGCACACACAGCTTCCGTTGTACGGTGCTGTATACAGTTCAACATTATAGCCAATGCTTTTAAGTCGTTCACATTCCTTCAATACGGTTTCTGCATACATTTGCTTATAGTTGTTTTCCGTGTAGTACCAATTTTTGAACGCTTCCGTAAAAGCGACAGCCGTTTTCTTATACCTTTCAAAATCGGTTTTTGCAAGTTCACTTATCTCATCAATCATCATGCCATCATATTTAAAGTTTGACCATTCCTGCTCTATTGTCTTTAAATATACTCTAACATGAAAGACATCATCTTCTTCGTATTCGTCCTCATGCGTCAATATATAGTATATCGAATAAGTACATTTTACATTGTCACTTATATCATATCCCCAGCGGAATACTTTTTCGCTTGACACAGCGTCTATCGCTTCAAAAATGCGTTCGCCACTGCTCAATGTTCTACACAACGGCAAAATAAATGCTACTGCCCAAATCAATGCCAACATACTCTTTTTCACAGCACTCACACTCCTCAATCTAAAACACTTATGTCCTCGTCTTCATCAAACATCTTAACATGGCATAAATATAAGCTGTCATCTACGCTTATCTCACTTATTTGCTGTAGTGTAAGGTAGCCTTCAAAGCTAAATACAAAATAGTTACCATCAAGGTTATCTAAATCGTATGGTTTTAACTCTTCATTTTCCGTTTTTTTAACTGCATAGCCCAGATTTATATATCTTTCATATTCTTCATCGTACATTTTACCAAAGCCCTGCTTGTATTCATCAGATTCAAGCCACTTTTTAAACTCTTCATCGTAATCTTCATATATTTTCCAATACATAGGCTCACCTAATCTATTCAAAGTTTCCATTTCACTATGAGTATAGCCTCTGTGAACAAATGTATCCCTGACATATTCCTCATTACTCATAATAATCCTTATATGAAACAGTGCATCGTTTTCATAATTTTCCTTATTATTAAGAAGATACTTGACTGCATAGCTTGAAGATACATTTTCGCTTATCATATATTTGCTTTCATGTCCGTATACATTATATGGAACAAGCCCTTTAATATCGGAAATTTCATATTTTGCAGATTCTGATGTTTTTACAATCTCTGTTGAAGGTTTATTTATGTTTTCCAAACCCTGCTCAGCTTTTTGACAGCCTGTAAACAGTATGAAAGCGCTTAAAATTATAATTCCGATTTTTCTCATAATAGTTCCTTTCTTACCACATTGCTATCCCAACTATCTCTTTTTCACTATCACTATTATCGCAGCTATTTATGTATATACTTCTCAATATGCTAAAATATTGCATATGTGATATTTTTTACAGTTCATACTGTGCTTTTCTGCCTTCAAGCACATCTATTATCTGCTCCACGCAAGCCATTCCGACAGTATAAAGCGCTTCATCGGTATTTGCGCCTATATGCGGAGTTGCAATATAATTATCAAGCTTCATAAGCTTATTTTCCTTATCAAACACATCACTTTGAGAAACATCGCACGCATATGCCTTAATATCTTCGTTTACGAGCGCAGAATACAAGTCATCATCACACACAAGACCGCCTCGTGCGCAGTTGACAAGCACCGCAGTTTTTTTCATAAGCTTTAATTTTTCCGAGTTTATCATATGTTTCGTTGCTTCTTGGAGCGGAAGATTAAGCGAAACCACATCGGCATTTTTAAGAATTTCATCGCATGATGAAACATACCCTACACCATACTCTTTAGCTTTCCTCTCATCAAGTGATGGGGAATATGCAATACATTCCATACCGAACCCGTTTTTGAGTATTTCTGCCGTTCTTTTGCCTATTGCGCCGAACCCTATCGTTCCGAACGTCTTACCGCAAAGCTCATTTCCGAAAAGCAACGATATTGCCTCATTTTTTCTGCCAGCACGAATAACCTTGTCTGCATATGTAACTTTGCGCATTGCGTTAAGTATAAGTGCAACGTTGAGTTCTGCAACGGCGTTTGCGTTCATATGCGGAGCATAAACTACTTTTACATTCCTTTGTTTAGCGTATTCAAGGTCTACACCATCAGTTCCTGTGCCATGAACGGCTATGACTTTCAGCTTCGGCATTTTGTCGATTTCTTCTTTATATATGTGCAAATCACGATTTATAAGCGCATCGACTTCGCCTATTCTGTTCCAATCATCAATTATTTCAAACTTTTCTTTGAGGCGATTATATGCCTTTTCGTGCAGCTTTTCACATAAAAATACTTTCATAACATTTCACCTTTTAATTATAAATTATGGGAAACCCCAACGGGATTCCCCATATGAATTGCGAATTGTGAATTAACTCCACACTTCTAACTTCAAATTCCAAACTATTTATTATTCATTGTAGTCATATTCGCCGATTTCACGAACAACATCAATAACAGTATTGTCACGATACATAACAAGGCCTATAACCTTATCCTTGAACTTGATAGGATCAGGTGTTCCAACGAGCCTATAAGCTCTTTCCTGGAGCTGCTTAATATCGTAAACGGGAAGTCCTGCATTAACGAGTCTTTCCTTAATTTCGGGTCTGTTAGGATTAACAGCGATACCCTGTTCAGTAACGAATACGTCAACAACGCTGCCCGGAGTTGTTATAGTTGTAACGTTTTCAACGACTGTCGGTATTCTGCCACGGCAGAGAGGACCAACAACGATTGTAAGGCTTGCGCCTGCTGCTGCATCGGGATGACCGCCGATAGCGCCCATAACGATACCGTCAGAGCCTGTAACAACGTTTACATTGAAGTTATTGTCAATTTCAAGTGCTGAAAGGATACAGAAGTCGAGTTCGTGTGTAGCAGCACCCTTATTAGCATAACTTGCGTAGTCTTCGCCCGAAATGAACTGATGATAGAAATTGTTTTTGAGCGATTCAGCAGCTATAAGGTCGAACGACTGAACATCGAGAACCTTACCGATAAGTCCTTCTTCGTGCATAGCAGTAATCTGACCTGTAATTCCGCCGAGTGCGAAGCTTGCCTTGATGTTCTTTTCAATCATCTTTTCACGAATAAATCTTGCAGCTGCAAGTGATGCGCCGCCTGAACCCATCTGCATTGAGAAACCGTCATAGAGATAACCCGATGCTTCAACAACATCTGCTGTCATGCTTGCGATAAGCAATTCCTTAGGATTCTTTGTATATCTTGTAGCACCGCTCATAATTCCGTTAGGATCGCCAATGCTGTCAACCTTTACAACGTAATCAACGTTGTTTTCAGGAATCATACAAGGAGTATTCGGATAATCAACGAGGCAGTCTGTCAATATAACAACCTTATCGGCATACTGAGCATCAACCATAGCGTAACCCAACGAACCACAGTTTACAGTATGACCTTCTACTCTGCTAAAACCATTTGCGTTGCCATAAGCATCAGATGACGGAGCGCCGAGGAATGCAACGTCAATATGGAGTTCACCGTTTGCAATAGCAGCAGCTCTTCCGCCATGTGAACGGAAAACAACAGGTGTATCCATAAGTCCGTGTGAAATTTCCTTTGCAAGTTCGCCACGAAGACCGCTTGTTTCTATTCTCTTTACTACGCCGTTTTTGATATGCTCAACGAGCGGAGCATGAATTGCTTGGAGTGAGCTTGCAGCAACAACTATATCCTTAATGCCCATCTTTGCGATAGCGTCCATAACCATATTTACAATGTGGTCACCATTTCTGAAATGATGGTGGAACGAAATTGTCATTCCGTCTTTAAGACCTGATGCCTTGATAGCTTCTTCGATATTTTCAACTATCTTGCCGTTTGTGTTCATTCTTTCTGCGAAAGTAGCAGTATTTTTCTGCTTTGAACCTGCAAATTCACCATTATAGCTTATATCTTCAATACCATGAATGTTTTTAAGGTCAAAATTACTCATATTATACCTCCTCAATAGTGAATGCGTTTGCAAGCTCTGCAAGCTTTAACAACCTTTCAGCACGAATAACAACGGGCTTATCAATCATCTTTCCGTTAAGTGCTATAACGCCGCTGCCCTTTGCACGAGCTTCTTCAATAGCTGCAACAACGTTGCGTGCCTTCTTCAAATCCTTTTCGCTCGGCATAAATGCCTTGTGAAGTGGCTGAATCTGTCGAGGATTTATAACGCTCTTTCCATCGAATCCGAGCTTCTTGATAAGATTAACTTCTGCAAGATAACCTTCATCGTTATTAACATCTGAATATACTGTATCGAGTGCAGCAATACCTGCCGACCTTGCAGCATTAAGTATCATCTGTCTTGCGAACAAAAGTTCTGTTCCATCGCTTCGTGTAGTTTTAAGGTCAGTAACATAGTCTTCAGCGCCCAAAGCGATACCGATAAGTCTATCGCTTGCGTGTGCAATTTCAACAGCGTTAAGAACGCCGCCTGCCGATTCGATAGCAGCCATCATACCTGTTGAACCTACGGGGATACCATGCTTGCGTTCTATTCTTTCAATTTCTCTTTCGCAGTCGATAACGTCCTGAGCATTTTCAGTCTTAGGAAGACGAACAACATGAACGCCGGCTGGAACGATAGCTTCGAGGTCTTTTACGCCAAGACCGCTTGCGAGGTCGTTAATTCTTACAACGAGTTCCTTATTGCCGTACTTCAAATCTCTGAGTGCGTTATAAACGAGGAATCTTGCAGTATCCTTTTCAGTTACAGAAACTGAAT
>CADBRR010000054.1 GCA_902797145.1 uncultured Eubacteriales bacterium
ACAGCAAGTCAGGCAAGCTCGTATTCAGAGCAGGTACATTCAACCTTACAGGCGGTTTGAATGCATCAGCAATCGGCGGTGCAGCACGTGGTAGCGCAGGCGAAGTTGTAATCCGTGGTAACTTCGTATTTGAAGGTGCAACAGAAGCAATCGACCTCGTAGTAAATGCAAACGGCGGTAAGTACGGCGCAGCAATCGGTACAGGTTACTTGTACAGCGAAAAGAATAAGACGTTCGCAGCTCTTACAATTTCAGACGGCGCAGTAGTAAATGCAACAGCAGGTGCAAATGCAGCAACATTCGGTTCAGGTAAGAGAACATACGATCCAAGAGGCGAAAAGGCGACAATAAGCGGTAAAGATACAGTTGTAAACTTCATAGGTTCTGCAACATCTGGTTATAAAGATGGTATCGTAGAATTTAGAGGCGGTAACTTCTTCTCCTCATCAACGCTCAATCAGGGTATGATGATAACAGGTAACGAAGTAAAGGTTCTTAGAATCAATGCTTCAGTAGCAACACCTAAGGCACAGAATGTTGTAATGTACAAAAACGCATATATGCAGTTCTATCAGGATGCAGACCTTGGCAAAGTAAGAGTATCGCTTGCAGATGCAAAAGGCAATGAATATGAACCGAGCTTTGCAGCTAAGTTCGTAGGCAAGGTATTTGTAAGAACTTCATCAACAACATTCAACTTTGTAACAGCAACTGATGAAAATAACATTTCAAGGGCACTCACATTTGTTGAAGGCATTGAACAGTTGGGTTATAAGATGAGTTTTGCTAAGAATACAGCAACGTTGACAAAATAACTAAAACCGAATAAATCGGCACGGCAGGGCGAAAGCCCTGCCACTTTTAATGAAAATTATGAAAAGTTTGAAATATGAAGAGTGTACAACAAAAAAGGCTAATGCAATCAAATCTTGCAATAGCCTTTTGTTATCTGAAATTATTTTTTACCGAGGAAAGCTTTTGTCAGCTCGTGCTTGTATGTTCTTGAAAGCGGTATGTAAGTGTTGTCCGAAAGAATAACATCCGTTGCTGTAACAGCCTTTACGTGTTGCATATTGACAAGATACGAGCGAGTGGAAAGCATAAATCTTGCAGGAACGGTGCTTTGAAGTTCTGTGAACGTCTTGCGTTCTTTGTATTGCTTTTTGTCGATAGTGTTTATAATTATATAATTACGCATTGCCTCAAAATAGAGAATGTCCCTGTAAGGTATTTGCGTAATGCTTGTTCCGTGCTGATAGATGTATGCAGAATTATCGTTAAACTCGGCAACAGTTCTGCAATAATCAAGGCATTCTGCAAGCTTTTTACCGAAATCATTGCTGCCTTTAACAACAAAACGCAAAGCGTTTACTTCGTATCCCTCTACGGCAAATTGGGGAAAATCAGATATGAACACAATAGGTATATCTTTATTGATAAAACGAATCTTCTGCGCTAATTCAATACCTGAAATATCGGGCATCTGCACATCAAGAATTATAGCGTCATAAGCATTAATTTTGTTCGTGCTAAACGCATCAAAGAAAGCTACAGGGGAACTGTAGTGTTCTACCGACAATAATATGGAGTTCTTTTCAGCATACTTATTTATCTTATCAATAAGAAAGTCAGCATACTGCTGTGAATCGTCGGTAATTGCAATAGAAAATGTACCTGAAAATGTTTCTGCCATTTGTTTACCTCCGTATCCGCTTCACAGTCCTCACGATCTGCGGAAATTAATTAACTGTATTTTCGGCATCAAACAGTCCGCATAATTGTTAGATACAGAGAACTTATATGATTTAGTTCATAAACATTATACACTAAAAAAAGAGTATTGCAAGCGAAAAATGGGTTTATTTTTATTATTCTCCGATAAAAAGAAGAACATTCACATAGAAACTGTTTCTATCGGGGAAGACTTCCATTTGTCCTTGATATTTGTCAACAATGGTTTTGATACTTTCAAGACCTAAACCATGATTTTTCTTGTCCTTTTTTGTTGAAACAAACTTGCCCGTATTGGATATGTTGCTATCGTACTCGTAATTTCCATTGCATGTATTGGATATATAGATATGTAACATATTTTTAATAGGTGCAATAGTAAATTCAATTTTTTTATTGTCTGTTTTTGATGTAGCTTCAATCGCATTATCAAAAAGGTTTGAAACGATAGAACATAAATCAATATCCGAAAAACGCATATTTGTTGGAATTATAAAGCTGTAATCAACATCTATACCCATACTCTTAGCCTGTGAAAGCTTGTTTGAAAGCGTAGCATCGAGTGCAGGGTTTTTCGTATCAACTGTAATAAGTGCGCTTGAAACCTTTTCTTCGGCTGCATTAAGGTATTTTTTTAGTGAATCATAATCCTTGTTCATAACAAGCTCTTTCATAATCATCAAGTGGTTTTTCGTGTCATGCCTCCACATTCTTAGCGTTTCGTATGTTTCGGAAACTTGTTTAGCATTGAGCAGTTCAAGCTCCTTGCGTTCAAGAAGTCGGTCCTTTTCCTGATTGAGCCTCTTTTCGTTCTCACTAACGCTGTTTGCAACTATAATCGTTACAAGAATAACTGCTATGACAATGCTTGCAATAATAAGTAAATTGCTGTTTACATTGTTGCCTGCACGTGTAAGTAGTAAATCAAGAATATGAGCCTCTACGCTGATGATGAGTATAACTGCAATGTACGATAATATATAGTTTGCAAAATCGTTGCGTTTCTTGCGTGAAGCAGTATCCTTAATCAAGAACAAACACATAATGTAACATATAGAAATGTAAAATATGCAAATAAGAATCCTAACGCCTGATTGTTCCGTTGCAAGAAATGACCTGTCAGGCGCAATTAAGTGTAAAAACAATATAACTACCATATTTCCTATGATAAAAATAGTGCCGGGAATAAAACCGTATAGCGTTTTTTACTTAAACGAACCTTTAAAACAAACATTTGCATATATCACCTCAAATGTTGTAAGAATTATCAAAGATAACGCACTGCTTTCCACTGTTTTGTTAAGTAATGTAGTAAGTCCTGTATCAAGAAATATTCCTATAATAGCAATAATTTTGAAATTCTGCCTAACACCAAGCATATTTTTTAGAAACAGATATAGTATAATTGCTTCGTTAAGATTTACGAATATTGCAAAAATTAACCATGCAAAATCACTCATCTTTTATTCCACCCCATATAAAGAAGTATGTCAACCTCAAAACTATTTTTGTTAGGCTTTATGCTTATTTGCCCTGAATATCTCTCAACAATAGATTTTACACGCTTAAGTCCTATTCCATGTATTTTTTTATCCGATTTTGTCGTTGAAAGAGTATCTCCATTGTATGAATAAACTCCATTAGTCGGATTTGCTATGTATATGTGAAGCATATTCTCAACAGGTGAAATTTCGATTTTTATCCACTTGTCGTCACAATTTCTTACTGCCTCTATCGCATTGTCAAATAGGTTTGATATTATGGAACAAATGTCAACGCTTAATATATCAAGGTTTGCAGGGATTGCGAAACTCGATTCGACCTTTATTCCCTCAAGCTGTGCTTCAATAAGCTTGTTTGAAAGAATTGCATCGAGTGCTGGGTTCTTCGTATCAACTAATGTCATTACATTTGAGAGTGAGTAACTTGAATCCTTAATATATTGCTTTATATGTTCAGTATCGTTGTTCTCAGCGAGGTTGTATAGAACGCCAAGCTGATTTTTAATGTCGTGCCGCCATTCCCTTAGCGTATCGTATGCCTGTGAAAGATGCCTTGAATGTTCAAGCTCAAGCTCCGTCTGCGCAAGCTCCAATTCTATCTCGTTCCTCTTTTTGTAGGATCTTGCCATAGCATAAAACGTAGCTATCGTGCCGAGCGTTATTGCAAGCATTATGCACAATAAAACAGCGAGCAAGTTTGTGTTAATATCATATGGTGTTAGATAAACGAAATAATAATTGACTATCATAATTCCAATAGTGCCGACTACTGCAATTACTATCATAAGTACTTGAAGCAATGGGGGAAGGCTGCCCTCCGCCTTGAAGCCTGTGTTGTATACGATAATGGATAGCAATGTGCAGATTGACATATACATAATGCACATTATAAATCTTTCAGTTGTGGGCGATAACAATATTTCAAAGTCGGCAGGGAACATATAGCTTATAAAGTTCATTGCGATAAAATTAGAAACAGCTAAAATGATGCTCGGGACACTTCCCCATAATACCTTCTTGAAAAGTGTGCTTTTATAGCACGATATAGAATAAATAATAGTATAAATTGCAACAATGACAGGTGTAGATACAATATCAATGCCTAAATTATTGCATAATGAAGTCAATAAAAACTCAATAAAAGCACCCAAGATCTGCCACTTTTTCATAGGTTTGTTTAATGGATTATCCGATGCAAGCTTGCGCTGAAAAATAAAGTAAATTATTAAAGCTTCCATGGCGTTGATTAATTCCTCAAACAAGAACCACCCAATGCTCATTTCTATTCCCCCAATTAATATCATTTTTGCATAACTATAAAATAAGTATAAATTATATTAAATTTAAAGTCAATATGTATTATGTCCCTGAAAATATACCACTTATCCCACATACGCATATATCCTTTTTTTATATATAATTAGAGCCGGAAATGAAGAAAAATATAGGCTTTATATCCAATTAAAAGGATATTTAGTGCATAAAACAAAAGATATAATTTTAAACTATTATTCCGTCCCACGATTCATATACCCCGTCCCAAACATCTTGAAGAAAATGAAAACTTATGTAATTATTTTAGTTAAGCAAGAACAATTCAGCTAAGGTTTTGTTTTTTTGCTTCTCCTAAATTTATATGGCGATTTATCCTATGGTGGCGGTAAGTAGGTATATTGCCGAGTGTAGCCCTAAGGGGTGGATTGTCTGCTCCTTTCGGTTGCATCTTAAATTGTACCGCTTATTAAAGGTCATAGGTGATATGTACCGCTAAAATTTAATCGCCGAACCTTTTAAATCCTAAATAACACCTGTGCAGTTTCATACAGCAAACCGAAAACTGCATAGATATAATTATATTCGATTAATTCGGCTCGGTCGTCTTATTATGTGTATATGGTCCGCACCATAATACGGTATTCCGTATCGGCAATACTCTGTGTCCTCATTACATTGCCGCACACTTGATGAACGAGCCGATTAAAATTTTATAAAATTAAATATTTTATTCGGAGGTAGTAAAATGACTAAGAAAGTTAGCGTAAAGCAAGCTATTGCTTTATTATTAACTGTCGTAATGGTAATGTCGCTGATGCCGCTGTCAGCGATAGCCGAAGGCGTAGGCAATGTAGTTTCAGCGTTGTCGATACCTAATATCGGTACAAAAGAAACAACAACCATTACAGATGAAAACGGACTTAAAGCCATTGCAAACGACTTATCGGGAAGGTATGTTCTTGGAAGTGATATAACACTTACAAGCGACTGGACCCCGCTTGGCGAGTTTACAGGCAGTTTGGATGGCGCAGGCCATACTATTTATGGACTGAAAATTGATGCAGGAACCACACAAGGCATTTTCGGATTCACAAAAATCAATGGCGGTACTATTAAAAACTTGATTTTTAGCGGTGCTGATGTCAGAAGTGGTGGACATACGGGTATAGTTGCCGGTGTAAACTATGGTATAGTTAGTAATATCAAGATAACAGGTGATTCGGATGTCTATAAGGGAGCAACAACAACAGCGCTTGGTGCTATTGCAGGTGAAAATCATGGTTTGATAGAATATTGTACTGTTGAAGATTATACGGACGAAAACCTTAACCGAAGCAGTGGCTATGGTGGAATTGTAGGTATAAACGGTCAGGCATATGAAGAAGGTGTAACAATTCGTACTGCTTATTTTGAATACCTTGAAGCAGGTATAATTAGAAACTGTAAAGTTACTAATATGACGCTTGGTACAACAACCACGCAAACAAGTAGTACTTACTATGTTGGTGGTATCGCAAGTAAGAACAACGCCGGAGCAACTATTGAAAACTGCCTTGTTGATGGACTTACAATTAAAGCAAAAAACCAGTCAGCAGGTATAACACCAATCAATAATGGCTATATCAAGAACTGTGCAGTAAAAAATTTGAAGCTCCTTTTTACAACAAGCACTCGAGGCGGTATGAGCTCAGCAGGTATAGCATATACGCAGAGCGGCAGCATTGAAAATGCTTATGTATTGAATATAGAAGTTCAGGCACAGGCAGGCTCGATGGGCTTTAGCAGATTGGGCGGTATTTCTTATAATTCGTCTACAACTGTAATAAACAACGTATATATTGGCGGTACTATAACAACAAATGCAACAACGTCATATAAATTCTTTCCAATTTCAAATGGAAACGGTACTGTAACTAATGGATATTATATCAGCGGAATAACAAATGTAGACACAACGGGCAGAGGAACGCAGGTTGCAGTTGATGCTATCCAGTCACCGACAGGAACAGTTGCAACGGCATTCGGAACAGAGAATTGGAATTTTGCTCAAGGTTCGTATCCGACACTCAAGTTTGAAGAAAACGCAGGCTATGGCGGAGGCGTATCGGCTGAACCGACATCAAAGGAAGTTACATTTAAGGGCGAAGACGGAAACATTTTAGCTACAATAGAAGTAACTATAGGTGAACCAATAGGTGCAGAGGACATACCTACAGTTCCTGAAATAACGGGCAAAGTGTTTAAGTTCTGGACAAAAGACGGTGAAAATGCCTTTGACTTTACAACACCTATCACAAAAAAATTGACTTTGACAGCAGTTTATGAAAAGATACCTGTATATATCCATAATGCTGAGGAATTGAACAATGTGAGAAATAACCTTGAAGGCAATTACTACATTGTAAACGACATTGATCTTTCAAGTTATGGTAACTGGACACCCATCAGCGGAGAATTTACAGGTTCGTTGAACGGACAGGGTCATAGCATAAAGAACCTTACAATATCAAGCCCAAATGATGTTGTTGGTTTGTTTGAAATGAACTTGGGCGAAATTAGAAACATCAAGTTTACAAATGCTAACATATCGGGTAATGCAACTGTTGGTATAGTAGCAGGCATAAATAAATCGGGTACTATTGATAATATCATAGTTCAGGTTGCAACTATAAATGCTGCATCAAACCATGCAGGCGGTATTGTCGGATACAATAACTCAACAATCAATAAGTGTTATGTTCAAGATGCTACAATAACAGCAGGCAATAACTTTGGTGGTGGTATTGCAGGTACAAACACAGCGCACACAACAGCAAACGGTGGTGGCGTATCATATTCAGAAGGCGCAGGAATTGGCAGTATAACATACTGCGTTGTTAAAAACTTGAATCTTACATCATCATATGGTTATATGGGTGGTATTGCAGGACAAAACGCTGGATATGACACATCAAGAACAGGAAAAATACGAAATTGTCTTGTCGATGAAGCTACAATAAAAGGTTCTCAGATAGTAGGCGGTATAACCGGTATGAACTCATCTAATACTGTTTTAGCTGAATGTGCGGTTAAGAATGCAAACATTAGCCTTACATCTACAAGTAATCAGTGGCTTGGCGGTATTGTTGGCAGAAACTATGCAAATGCAATTCAGCATTGTTATGTTCAGAACCTTACAATGCCTGCTATCGGTAAGAGCACAGGTTGTATTGCAGGCGCTACAGGCGCAAACAACACACTTAATTATGTATTGGTTGACGGTGTAACTGCTGTTACAAATTCAAGGGTTACAGCAAATATCGGCTACATAGTAGGCGCAACAACATATACACAGGCTAACGCATATTATGAAAGCGGTAATATAACTTTCCCGAACGCTACAAGCTCAACAGGTATTCTTGGAAAAGCAATTACAACAGCAAACTTGCAGGCGGTAAACGCATCGGAACTCAACCCAACAATGGGTTCAGGATATGCTGCAAGCATATGGAAGTTTGAAAACGGAAAGTATCCGATTCTCAGATGGGAAGAAGAAATCTCATTTGAAGATTCAACACATACTGTAACATATAATATTCACGAAAATAAGGGTACTCTTGAAGGTTCACTTACGGAGAAGCTCGAAGCAGGCGAAAAGCTCAATCCTCCTACTCCTAAGAACACAATGGTATTCGTATTTGACCATTGGGAAGATGCAAACGGAACACGTTATACACAGGAACAGCTTTCAAACCTTACAATGGGCAACGAAGATGTAACATATACAGCTTACTTTGTAGATAACCCCAACTTTGGCAAGATTTATACTGTCGAAGATTTGAATGAAGTAAGAAATTATATGAGTGCAAACTTCGAGCTTATGAACGACCTTGATTTGCAGAATGTAAACTTCGTACCGCTCGGACTTGATGGAACGACCTACACTCAGTTTACAGGAACATTCAATGGTAACGGTCATACAATTAAGAACTTTACATATACAGCTCCGTCATTGAGAGTAAACTCATCTTCAAATACAAAGAACGTTGGTTTGTTCTCATCAATCGGCAATCTTGGTAAGGTTTATAACCTCAATCTTGAAAATGTAACGCTTTCAGCAGGCGGACTTATGGGCGCAGTTGCAGGACAGAACAGAGGTACAATCGAAAATGTCAATGTAACAGGCGTTACAGTAAAGGGTTATGGCTATTATGATCAGCTTGACGAGTTCGTAATGGAAAATAAACATGGCGTATTCGCAGCAGGCTTCGTAGGCTTCAACTCAGCAGCAGGCTCAATTAAGAGTTCATCTATTAAGAATGTTACAGTTGACGTAAACCCGACAAAGACTGAGATCACAACAGGCATTTATTTCTATGGCGGATTTGTAGCTGCAAATATGGGCTATATTGAAAAATCCTATGTAGAAAACGCAACAGTTACACAGGGTAACGTTGTAGATTATAGCAAGGATTATCTGTGGGGCTACTGTGGCGGCTTTGTTGGCTCAAATGCAGGCGGCGTAGTTACTAACAGCTATGTAAACGGAATCACTATTTATGGTCTTACTGACGTAGGCGGTTTCGCAGGTTATAGCGCAGATAATGGCGTTATAAGCTATTGCGGCGTATGGGGCGATACAGTAAGCGTAAATTGGAACTTGACGACATATGCAGATAATGGCGGTAGGTTCTGCGGTGATAACTATGGCTATGTAAGCGGCGAATGGGTTAAGAACGGAACATTTGTTCAGTGCGTAGCACAGGCAGAATCAAATACAGCAGCATGGTCTGTTGAAGACAGCGGCGCAAGCGTTGTTGGCAAGAACACTATCCGTCAGGGCTATAAGTTCTTCGATAATTGGTCAGAGGATATCTGGCACTATAAGTATAACGAATATCCGTCATTTAACGCTTATGATGTTATGCAGTACGATATAGAATTTGTAGATTGGGACGATACAGTTCTTTCAGTTGTTCAGGTTAATGAAAACTCGTTGATTACTCCGCCGATAGATCCATATAGGGAAGGCTATATATTCGACGGTTGGTATAACGGTGAAACAAAGTTTGACTTTGAAAACACTCATATACTTGAAAACCTCAGACTCAAAGCTCACTACAAGCAAGAAACTGTACAGGCTACAGTAGTAGATATGAATGACGAACAGCTTGGCAAGATAGATGTAGTTAAGAACACATCATTGACAAGCGAACAAATGACAGCAATTGATACTTTGAGAAATAATTATGTGAATAGCTTGAGAGAAACAGGCGATGGCGAATATAGATTCAAAGAGTATCAGGTAAATGGTGAAGCAAAAGAACTTGCAGACCTCACAATATCAAGTGCAATAACAATCAAGGTAGTAGTTGAAAACTACTATGCAGTAACAGTAGTTGATATGGATTCAACAGTTCTTGGAACTATAAATGTAGTAAAGAACGCACAGTTGACATCGGAAAACAAGGCAGCTATTGAAACACTAAAGAATAACTATATCGCAGATCTTTGCGAAGATTTAAGCGATTATAGATTTAAGGAATATCAGGTAAATGGAGTAGCAACAACACTTGATTCAATCACAGTAACAGGTGCAGTAACAATCAAGGTAGTAGCAGATGAATACTTCAAGGTAACATTCGTAAGCAAAGGCGAAATGAAGGTAGTAGAAGTAGTAAAGGGCAACACAGTAGAAGCACCTTCAACACTTGATATAACACCTTCACAGGGCGAAGAATTCTTGGGCTGGTACGCAGGCGATACAGAATATCAGTTCAATAACCCTGTAACAAATAACTTGTTTATCGAAGCAAAGTTTGGCACACTCACATATACTGTAATATTCTTTGAAGCATCAAGCTTTAACGAAGAAACAGAAGCATATGATTATGTTGAAACTTCAAGACAGACAGTAAATTATGGAACAAGCGTAACAGCACCAAATAATACACTCGTTCCTAATAACTACACATTTAAGGGCTGGTCAAATATAGATAAGCTCAGCTCAGTAAGAGAAAACCTCTATATCTACGCACAGTATGAAAAAGTAGGGGAAAAGGCAGACGTAATCTTCTATGCACATAAAGAAGGCGAAAGCACAAATGTAAGAATCGGTTCAGTTGAAGTAACAGTAGGCGAAACACTCACAAGCGCAAACTACCCGACAAAGCCGACATATACAGGCTATCACTTCACATCATGGGATAGAAATAGCGTAGAAGTAACGGATAAGAACGGAACATACGCAGTAGTAGCAGAATACGCACTTAATGAATATACTGTTAAGTTCGTAGATGAAGGCTCAACAAGCGAAAGAACAGTTAAGTATAACGGTAAGGTAGGTACAGCACCTGAAGCAATCGGCAGAAGCGGATATAACTTCGTAGGCTGGTCAGATGGAACAAGAACATATACAGACCTTACAACATATACAGTAACAAAGGATGTAACATTCACAGCAGTATATAGCGCAAAGGATGCTATAAACTTCGTACTCTATGATGAACTCAAGGGCGAAGCAGTATTCGGTAATAGCTATGCAACAGAAACTCTCGTTCCATCAAGCATTGATGAAATTAAGAGCGTTTATGAAAGCTATACTGTTGGAACAGTTTCAGACGGTTATAAGTTCTTAGGCTGGTTCGATAGAAACGGTGAAGCTTATAACTTCAATTCAGCTATAACTGATGCTTACGGTATCGCATACGCTAAGTACGAAGTTGTAAAGGCTCAGGCTCTCACAGCTCCTACACAGACAATTCAGGCAACAGCAGACCTCGGCGCAGCTATCGCACAGGCAAACGCAGTTGCAGGTACAGGC
>CADBRR010000055.1 GCA_902797145.1 uncultured Eubacteriales bacterium
AAAAGACCTCATAGGAATTAATCCTACAAGGTCTTAACTGATATTTATTTTTTAATTTAACTGATAATTCATCTTACACTTAATCATCTTCATCTGATTCAGGGAGGTTTGCATTATGATATACATCCTGAACATCGTCATTGTCGTCAAATCTTTCGAGCATTCTTTCAATCTTACCTGCAAGTTCTTCATCAGATACATCAACAGTATTCTGAGGAATCATTTCAATTGCAGCGTTAAGGAATGAATAACCAAGCTTTTCAAGACCTTCACGAACAACTGAAAAATCATTTGATGTTGTATAAATTTCAAAAACATCTTCCTGTGGATTGAAGTCTTCTGCGCCAAGATCCAATGCCTGCATCATAAGTTCATCTTCATCTATATTAGCTGTTCTTTCAATTGCGATAACACCTTTTCTGTCGAACATCCATGCTACGCAACCACTTGCACCCATCTGTCCGCCGCTCTTATCAAAAATATGGCGGATATCAGCAGCAGTACGATTTCTATTGTCCGTAACTACTTCAACGATAAGTGCAGTACCACCAGGGCCATATCCTTCGTATGTGATTTCTTCGTAGTTTACGCTACCAAGTTCACCTGAAGCCTTTTTAATTGAACGAGTGATATTATCGTTAGGCATATTGCTTGCCTTTGCCTTTGCAATAACATCACGAAGCTTTGAATTGTTTATGGGATCGGGACCACCTTCTTTTACAGCAATAGCTATTTCACGACCTATTTTTGTAAAAATCTTACCACGCTGTGAATCGGTCTTTTCCTTTTTGTTTTTTATGTTAGCCCATTTTGAATGTCCTGACATATTATTTCCTCCTGATTATGTTAAAAAATTATCTTAAAATTACATTCTCATATTATTATAACACCAAAACCATACATAGCACAAGACTATATTTCATTTAATTTTGCCTTTATTGACTTAAAATCTTCCCATGCGTCATATTTTTTTGACGGATCACGCAATAAAGCTGATGGATGATATGTTGGAATTATCCATACTCCTTTTTTATTTTTCCAATTCCCTCTATCTTTTGTTATGCGAACATCCTTATCATATACATATTTCGCCGCAGTCGCGCCAAGGCAGACTATAATTTTCGGTGAAACCAGCGCCACCTGCGCCCTCAATTTCGGAATACACGCAAGCGCTTCTTCTTCAAGCGGAACACGATTCTGCGGAGGTCTACATTTTACAATATTTGCAATATATACATCTTTCCTATCAAGTTCAATCGCATTTATCATTTTTGTTAGCAGTTGACCTGCTGGTCCCACAAACGGTAAACCTTGTATATCCTCATCATGGCCCGGACCTTCGCCTACAAACATAATATCGGCATTCATATTTCCGCTGCCCACAACGACATTATTCCTGAATTTACAAAGTTGGCAATCCTGACAATTCATTGATGATTCATAAAGTTCTTTCCAGCTAACTCTCATAAGTTTCACCCCCCTATCCGTATATTAACAGTATAAAACATTCTTCGTTATTTTACAAATAAAATTTACTACTATGAAAATTATTTTTTATGTGATACAATAGATATATAAATTAAACAGGAGAAAATTTTACTATGAAAAAACGAAGAATGCCATTGTCGAAAATATACCTTATAGTAACACTCGTTATAGTTGTTGCTGTATCAATTTTTGCACTTACATATTCTGCCGGCGGAGTAAATATGCTTCAAGATCAAACTTCGCTGCCCACAAACCGGTAACGATGTGGGCAGTATTATTTTATATTTTTATATTTTAACAGCTTGACCGAATCTCAAAAAGTAAACATATTTTTCTGCTACTTCAATGCCTGTCAACATATGTAACGCTTCAGCGTAAACATTTAACTGTCTTGCATGATGGTTAGCCATTTCTTCAACTGTAACGCCATTCCTTTTTCTATCAGTTTTATAGTCAACAAGTATCCACTTGCCATTCTCGATAAAACAACAATCTATTATTCCCTGAAGAAGAACCTTTTCATCACTATGATATTTATCGTTAAGTTCATCAAGCCTTGATGCGCTAATCAGGTAATTGAATCCCATTTCACGCTCCACACGCTCTGAAGATAACATTCTGTTGCCTAAATCACTTACAAAAAACGAATATATCTCATCTACGAGCGCATACTGACCCTGCTGAGGGCTTAAAAGACCTTTTGCTACAATATCTTCTATCTCTTTTTCTATGCTGTTTTTTGTATGTTTCTTTATTGAAATATAGTGCATAACTTCATGCGTTGCAGTACCTATATCGGTTGCCAGAACCTTTTGCGTTCCATCTTCCAACATAAATTGAGGCATTTCAACCATATTTATTTCATTATCATCTTTTGCAAGCGATGAAACGCTGACCTTTGACGGAACTTTTGTATCATTCATATGGGGATATGCTTTAGAAAAAACTTCATCAATTTTGCTTATATCACTTTTTTCAACAGCATATTTTTTCCATTTTTTGAATTCCGCCTCGTTTTTATTATCGTTATGAACATATCCCTTTACATCACTATAAAGATTTACTGAAATATCTCCTAAATAATCAGCATAATCTTTTTTAATCAACTCATCAGGTATGAATAACGCTTTTATTTTTTCAGATTCGCTAAGCGTCATGAGCATATACAACAACCATTCATATGTCCCCTTTGCATTGAGAATATCATATGACGATATCTCGTCAATTGAATTTGTAACATATTTGCCGAGCTTTTTAATTTTGCCTATTATTATGAGCTTTTCTTTTGCTCGTGTAAGCGCAACATACAGTACACGCATTTCTTCTTCAATACCTTTTATATTTTCAATAAAGGCGCAAGCTCTTCTCGTTATCGGGTCAATTTCTCTTCTTTTATCCGTATCAATACATTTTATTCCGAAACCGACCTTACTGTCACAAACAAGTTTTTCCCTTGAAGTCTGTTTATTAAAGTTCTTTCCCGCTGAAGCTATAATAACTATCGGAAATTCAAGTCCCTTGCTCTTATGAATACTCATAAGCCTTACAACATCGGTTTGCGGAAGCTGAACTGCCCCATCTTTTACTGACGACTGACCGACTTTTTCCATATATGACAAAAATCCCCACAGGCCTTGACCTATGCTATTTTCGTATGCTTCCGCTTTGGTTATAAGTGCGTTTATATTTGCCTGACGCTGTTTTCCTCCCGGAAGTGCGCCTACAAAGTTAAAATAGTTTGTAGTTTCAAGCAAATACGCAATAAAATCGGCAACCGAAAGTTGTTTGCTAAGTTTTTTCCACTCATTTATTTTTTCAACGAGTCTTTTGCTTTTTTCACCTATCGGAGAATCATTGAGAGCCGATATTTTTAAGCAATCAAGAACAGATTTCTTTTCCCTTTTATCGTTCTTATCCTCGTTTGCATTTGCTCTAATACTGACAATTTCCTCAATCGCAAATCCACCTATTGGTGATCGCATAACGCTTAGCAATGGTATATCCTGCCTGCTGTTATCTATTATGCTGAGCAAGTTTAGGAATATCTTAATCTCAAGCGCATCAAAATATCCACCTGATACATCAGCGTACACAGGTATACCCTCCGCAGTAAGTATTTGTGTCCACATCCATGATTTGTTTTTAACAGAACGAAGCAGAATTACAATATCTGAATACTGAATTTTCCTTTTTTCTCCATCTATCTCATATTCTGTGCCAACAAGATCTTTTATCTTCTGAGCTGCAAGCATTGCTTCTTTTTCATCATCTTCAAGCTGGAGTATTTCATCATTTTCTTCATCTTCATATTCATCTTCATCGTTTTTATTATTAATTTCAGTTCTATCATATATAATATCAACTTCGACTTCGCCTGAACCATTTGTTCTGCCTTTAATAAGCTTTGCGTTGTCATCATATTCTATTCCGCCAGTATCTTTGCGCATTATCTTCTCGAAAAGACAATTTACAAATTCAATTACAGCCGTTGAACTTCTATAATTTGCATTTAAATCTATTCGCATTCCACCACTATTATTTCCATAGCGATAGTATTTATCAAGAAAAATCGTAGGATCAGCAAGTCTAAAACTATATATAGATTGCTTTACATCGCCAACCATAAAAAGATTATCATCATGTTTGATTTTGTTTATAATAGTTTCCTGAATTAGGTTGCTATCCTGATACTCGTCAACAAATATATATTGTATCTTGCGCCTATATTCATTTGCAATATGTTCTCTGTCGAGAAGTTTGAGCGCAATATGCTCCATATCCGAGAAATCAATCACATTCTTTTCATTTTTGAGCGACTTATATGTTTCATCAAACTTAGTTATAAATTCCTGAAGCTTTCGCATTGGTTTATATAACCTGAAAAGCATTTTGCATTCTTCTTCAACAGGTCTTAGCATTATCTTTTTAAGAATATCATTTTTAATATCCTTTGCTTTTTTTCTAAGCTCGTCGGCAATTTCTTTATCCGAATCATCAACGCCTTTCCATGATATTCTCCCGCCTGATGATGTTTTTAAAGCATCATACAATTCAGAATACTTATCTAATGATAAATCAAAGCATATATTATCCAATTCTTTTTGGATAAATTCGTATGCCTTTGTATCTGGCGCAATTAATTTTAAAGCACGCTCATTATAACTTTTTGCACCTTCAAGTCGCATTTTTGCAATCAGAACCATTTGCTTTGCAACTTCCGTTTCATCAAATCGTTCCACATTTTCAACATTATAAATGGAAACTGCTCTATCGAGCCATTGCATAGGCTCAGGGTTAGAATTCATTTTTTCATATAGTGAAAGAACAGTTTCAATAAACGCTTTTTCGTTACCTATCATTCTATAAAGTCCAGCAATTTCTTCATCTTCTGCAAAACATTCTATACATTTTTCCATGGCTTCATCTTTTATAATTTCAGCTTGTGTTTCGTCTGCATTTCTGAAAGCTGGATCAAGTTCTGCTTCGTAAAAATGTCTGCGCAAGATATGCATGCAAAACGAATGAAATGTTGAAATATTTGCATGTGGAACACTCTGCGCCTGCATGGTTAATCTGCTTTTTTCTTCACCTTCGCACGATAGCGCAATTTCATTGAGTCTTTTGCTTATTCTTTTTTTCATTTCCGCTGCAGCTGCATTTGTAAATGTAACAATAAGCATATTTTTAATATCTGCGCCATCAGAAATAAGCTTTGCTATCCTTTCGGTCAGCACAGCCGTTTTTCCTGAACCTGCCGCTGCTGCCACTAACAAGTTACCCTTTTCATTTATTGCCTGTAACTGTTTATCAGACCATTTTACTTCCATATCATTCACCCTGCTTATCCTTATCGGAAATACGTTCAAAAAATTCTTCTTTTTTCATTTCGCTAATATTCTTATATTTGCAATCGGACAGATTTGTATCAAAATTGCAAACTGCAGAATATTCACACCAATCACAAGCTGTTTTGCGTTTTGTTTTTGTAGGCAATACGTCTATGTTGCCATCTAACATACTTGCAAGGCTTTCTTGTGATTTCTTTACTGCGTATTTTCTTATTGCCGTCATCTGCTCTTGAGTTACACAAGATTTACCAATTATCTTCGTTTTGTCCTTATCGCATTCTATGCTGCTGATTGTTTTGCTCTTGCTGTCAAATTCTTCCATTAGCATTACTATCCTATAATCATCAATAGTAAGTCCATTCATTCTAAACAAATCTGTAATTTTAGATTCGATTTTTTCATCGGGAGTATCCGCCGCTGCAATTGCTTCTTTAACAGGCATATAATACATTCCTACTGCTACCTGATTCTTTTCCTTGCCATGCTTTTCAAACGATGACATTGCCGCCTCGACATAAAGCGGTAACTGCATCTTTATTCCTTCATATAGTTCACCAAATTCAAAATCAAGTCCGCCTGTTTTATAATCAACGACCCTCAAATATAAATTATCACCATCGTGCATTATATCGAGCCTATCTATTATTCCTCGAATGATAAATTTCTTGCCGTTTTTTAAACTAATAACTATTCCGTCAAGTGTTTTGCCATCTCCAAACTCGACTTCACCATATTCATATGGTCTGAAATTGCTCGAATAAAGCTGCTTTACTACAGCATATGATATTGACTTTATAACTCCAAGCATATGCGAATATTTGAGCCTTGCTCGTGGTGTTTCAACGAGTATGCCACCGTTATGCTCTGCTATTATTTCACCTGTTATTTCAGCCAATATCGCATCTATAACATCTTCATCAAATTCATTTTTATAAATATTTCTTATTGTTATTTCTTTTATTAAGCGTTCAAGAATGCTATGGTAAAGTGAGCCTTCATCAACAGTTTTTTCCTTATAAACCTTGCGTTCTTCAGCCTTCAATCCATACTTCACAAAATGACTAAACGGACAACGATTAAACAATTCAAGCCTCGATGCACTGCCTTTTATTGTATCACCATAGAGTTGCCTTGCTTCCTTTTCCGTAATTTTGCTTGGCGATGCTTTAAAGAACAATGCGTTTTCTATACTGTCCATAAATTCGCTGAACTGAGCGTTTCTTCTGAACCATGAATAGACGCTTGAAACTTCAGCTTCTATCTGTTCGCCATCTGCGAATTTTCTCAATTCTTTTACAAGCTCAGGCGCAGTTGCAATGGCAGTAGATTTCAAGCAGTTTTCTTTTAATTCTATATTTGTTTTTTCATTTATATTTGGAAATATTTCTTTTATCCTATCTACAACAATAGCTGGTGTTGAATTATCCCCTGCAATTATATAACTCAAATGCAGTTTCTCTGTCGGTTTTGTGAGCGACTTATATATTGCAAGCTGATCGTTCGCACCTCGAATTGATGTTCCTATCAACAATTCAATTCCTTTATCACGAAGAATTGCGACCTCTTCATCATCAATTATATCATCATCACTATGCGGTTCAGGGAACAATCCTTCGTTACATCCAAGTGCAAACAACACTTTTGCATTCCTTGAATGTGTTCTTGTAACACCTCCGACAAGAACTCTATCAAGGGTTGAAGGTATCGTTCCTATTTCATAAGCCGATATTCCTTCTTCTATAACAGAAATATACTTTTTCAAAGATATTTTCATATCACCCATTATAGAATACATTTGGTCAAACAATTCTATCATTTTATTGAATACTTGTTCATTTTCAGATTTCAGCTTATATTCTCCGTTTTCTGCAAGTCCTTTTGCGGTATCATAGAGTTTTTCATACATTTTTGTTTCTCTCATATACGCATAAAGTGCTTTTGTTCGCTCCGCAACTGTACCATCTGAAACAGAATTATGTAATCTTTCAAGAGGTTCCATTATCTTTATTCTTGCCGATTCTGCTTCTTCGGGAACTTCATTGCCTTTTGTAAACACGCTTTTGAACTTACTGCCATTTATACCATTTGCAATTACATAATTTTCAAATATTTCAGCTTCATCTTCTGAAATATCAGCAAATCCGCTCTTTATCAATCTAATAATATCTGTCTGGTTATAACCTGAATATATCGAGCGCAATGCAGACAATACAGCATCGCAAGCTTTGTGCGATACGAGCGGTCTTTTTTCATCCATATATATTGGAATTTCATACTGTTCAAAAATTCTTTTTAACGTGTTTGCATATAGACCAACATTTGAAACTACTACAGTAATTTCATTATATCGTATGCCATTTACAGCAATATCTGATATTATTTCTGCTACGTGCTTTACTTCTTCAAGTACATCTGTTGCAGCAAACAAAGTTATATCCGACACCTGCTTATCATATTTTTTGGGGTTCAAAGAATATAATTCATCTGCAAGATGAATCAATTCTTCGCCTCGTCCAAGTGTTTTTTTAAGTTCTGTAACCTTAAACTGTTTGTTTTCTTCTTTTACTATGCTTATTATCTTTCTATAAGCAATCATTGTAGGTTCATAAACACGACTGTCTTGACATTTCTCCGACAAATCGCCAATTAAAGACATACATAGGTCTTTAGAATTTATAATCAATTCTTTAATAATAGAAACAAGCTGTGATGTAATCAAGTCAAGTCCATCAATAAAAATATTTGCTCCTTTAAGCCTTGACTTGCCAATATTCTCTATGAAAGCATTTATTCCGTCCTCGTTATCAATATACTTATCTGATAGATATTCTTGCATAGCATTATATAATATCGCTATCTCTTTTATCTTTCCTGCAAAAGCCGCATCTTCTGAATTTTCAACTGCATTTATAAGCATATCAGGAGTTATGTTAAACCTCTTGAACATTTTAAACATTTCATCGAGTTTTTCAGCAAAAGAAGATTTTTCACAAGCATTTTTGAAGATTTCGAGCTTCGATTTATTATCCTCAATTATTTTTCTTATTATCATTAGCTTGCCTTGACTTGAAAGGAATATCCTGCGTTCACCGCACTCAGCAAGGATAGTCTTTGCAAGAGTTGTAAACGAATAAACAGAAACATTTATTATACCGTTTCCCATATAATTAGATAATTCTTTTTCTGCTTCATATGTATACTGCTCAGGGACTATGAGAACAGCTTTTTCTCCTGCCCTGATTTTTTCGCTAATTTTCTTATAAATAAGAGTACTTTTGCCCGAACCGGCTCTTCCTACAATGAATTCAATCATATTACCTCACGCATTAATTTCAATTATTTAACATAATTCTATAATATATTTTCGGTTTTGTAAAGACATATAAATTAAATGTGACAGCCACCGTACCATAACCGTCACATACAATTTATTTTCTTCGTTTTTTATTATTATTTTTAATTTCGTTCTTCGTTTCTTTATTCTTTGCAGGCGGCAATAATGCGCCTTTATGATAGCCAATTAAATCATCTCTTCCTGCTTTATGGAGCGCTTGCCTTGCCTTATCACTATATATAGGAAGAAAATATTGCATAAGCGCCCTCTGCATTGATTTTTCTTCAGATGATCTTGGGACATAAACCTTTTCTTTTGTCCTCGGATCTATTCCTGTATAATACATACAAGTAGAAAGAGTACCCGGCGTTGGATAGAAATCCTGCACTTGTTCCGGTCTTTGACCTGTGCGTTTAAGATACAAAGCAAGTTCTATCGCAGCATTAAGGTCAGAACCAGGATGAGAAGATATAAAATATGGAACAATAAACTGCTTTAAACCTTTCTTTTCATTTATTTTCATATACTTCTGAACAAATCTGTTATAAAGCTCATTTGATGGTTTACCCATAAGTTTTAAAACTCTATCATCAACGTGTTCAGGTGCAACTTTAAGCTGTCCACTTACATGATGCTCAATCAATTCATTCATAAAAGCATCGTTATTATCATACATTACATAATCGTATCTTATTCCCGAACGAACAAATACTTTTTTAACTCCGTTAATTTTTCTGAGTTTCCTTAACAATGAAATATAATCGCTATGATCAACCTCAAGGTTAGGACATTTTTTAAAGCCCAAACATTGTCTATCAGGGCAAGTACCATTCTTTTTTTGTTGAGTACACGAGGTTTGCCTAAAATTCGCACTCGGTCCTCCCACATCGTGAATATATCCCTTAAAATCAGGCATTTGCACCAATTGTTTTGCTTCCTTTATCAACGATTCATGGCTTCTTGTCTGTATAACCCTGCCCTGATGAAAAGTCAGTGC
>CADBRR010000056.1 GCA_902797145.1 uncultured Eubacteriales bacterium
ATGTTTTATTTATCGTTTGCCTTTTCTATCATACTTAATAGAGTGTTCATTTCAGATTCCATACCGTTTAGCGTACTCGTTATCATAACAACCATTCTTGAACCAAGCTTGCGGCAATAATATTTCTGGGTCATCTCATCGTTTACAGTGTATATTGCAACGGTGTAGCTGTATCCGCCAATAGTTTCATGCTTCATATCAACGAATGTGTAGTGAATTATCTGGCTCTTTTTCAACTGATTGTATACCGATTTAAGATATTCATCCGGCGTGAATTTCCCAAGCGACATATCCATATTTACATATGTTAATGATAATGCAGACTTTCCATCCGAAAGCGTAATATGGCAATCGTAACAGGAAACAAGCTTCGTGTAGTCGTGATCTTCGTTGCCAGCAATATCCGTAAGGTTCGCATCTGCATCATAATCGCCATCAATCATATCAATTATTTCCTGACTTGTAGCTCGTGTCGCTGTTTCAGGAAGCGTTATGCGCATATCCGACCATTCGTTTGTAAAAACATTTCCGTTCCATTTGCCTATTACAAATGGTTCATCATCTTTACTGTAACAGCCGGATAACGTAAGTATTGCAACTATGAACGCTATTAAAGCTATATGTGTTTTTTTCATAACTTAGTGCGCCGATTCAATGGTATTTATGAAGTTTCTAACTTCAGATGACGAATCATCATTAAATGTAATAACGATACATATCATAACACCATCTTGCTTCCTTACATAATAGTTCTGGTATGTATTGTTTTCCTTGAACCTTACTGAACCCATATAATATTCATGCCCTGCAATAGTCTGCGTACTCGTTCCAAGCAAAGTATATGAAAGTCCCGAAAGAATAGCGCTTCTTGCTGCGCTCATTTCATAGTATTTTTCAACCTTCATATTGCTGCCGCCCTCGAATCCTGTAAGGCTTTCATACATAATAGTAATTGATGTTCCATTTTCAGTATACATATTGATGTCATAGAACATTTTAAGATCTTTTATTTCATATTCTTTTGCCTGTTCTGAACGGCTGTTGTAGAGAATTTCATCACCCTTTACGGCTTGGTCAGACTTTTCTTCATCATCTGAAGTTTCTGCCATTTCTTTCATCTGCTCTGTTGTCAGGACAGTATATGTGTCGGGAATTGAAAACTTTAAATCCGCCCAATCGTTTACGAATGTTCCATCTTTAATTAGAGCTTCTTTTATAGTTGTTGATTTGGGCGCAGAATTTGAACAGCCAACAGCCAATAAAAGCAAAATTGCTGTAAGTATAACCGCTATTATTTTCTTTGTCATTTTTTATGCCTCCTCTTCTTCATAGCGTTCAAGTTTAACGCCTGACTGCTTAAATAGTTCAAGCGAAAAATCATCGGGATAACCCTCTTTGTAAACAACCCTCGATATACCTGAATTTATTATCATCTTAGCACATATAACGCAGGGCTGATGCGTGCAGTAAAGCGTTGCGCCCTCAATCGAAATTCCAAGCTTAGCAGCCTGTATTATTGCGTTCTGCTCCGCATGGATAGCATAACATAATTCGTGATGTGTTCCTGACGGGATGTTGAGCTTTCGCCTTAAACATTCGCCTTTGTCAAGACAACTTTCAATTCCTTGCGGCGCACCGTTATAGCCTGTCGTTATTATTCTCTTGTTTCTAACTATTACTGCACCAATTTTCCTGTTTTGCTGATAACAGCTTGACCATGATGAAATCGTGAACGCAAGCTCCATAAATCGCTTATCCCACTTGTCCATGTAGTATCTCCTTAAAATATTTTTTCTTATTATAACATATATATATTGTAATGACAAATATTTTAAAAACAAGAGTATTAACGAGTATAAACGAGATATTCGGAAATATTTTCCAATAATCGCTTTTAATTGCTTTTAAATAAATTTGCTACTATTGAAAATTTGCTATACTATAATGTTAGCACTCAGGGAAAACGAGTGCTAACGAACAAATAAGTTAAAAATATTTATTATAAATAATGCAAAAAATGGAAAGCATTAGATTATAATGATTTGATACAGGAGGTAAATCATATGAAACTCAGACCGTTGGCAGACAGAGTAGTAATTAAGAATGTAGAAGCTGAAGAAACTACAAAGGGTGGTATAATCCTTACAAGCTCAAATAAAGAAAAGCCCCAGATGGCAGAAGTAATCGCAGTAGGCCCTGGCGGAATGATAGACGGTAAAGAAATTAAGATGTATATTGAAGTTGGACAGAAAGTTATTTATTCAAAATATGCAGGAACAGAAGTAAAACTCGATGGCACAGAATATATCGTAGTTCGTCAGAGTGATATCCTCGCAGTGGTTGAATAATTTAAATAGTAGGTTTGACAGGAGGTAATAATTATGGCAAAGCAGATTAAATATGGCGAAGACGCAAGAAGAGCACTTGAAAGAGGTATTGACGCTCTTGCAAATACAGTAAAAATCACACTTGGACCGAAGGGTTGTAATGTAGTTCTTGATAAGAGCTTTGGCACACCGCTCATCACAAATGACGGCGTAACGATTGCAAGGGATATCGAGCTTGAAGATCCGTTTGAAAATATGGGCGCACAGCTTGTAAAGGAAGTTGCTACAAAGACAAATGACGTAGCAGGTGACGGCACAACAACAGCAACATTGCTCGCACAGGCAATTATTAAAGAGGGTATGAAGAATGTTGCAGCAGGCGCAAATCCTATGGGAATAAAGAAAGGCATTATGGATGCAGTTGATTGCGCAGTAGAACAGCTCAGGGGTATGTCAAAGCCAGTAGAAAATAAGCAGGCTATTGCTCAGGTTGCTTCAATTTCAGCAGCAGATACAACTGTTGGCGAACTCATTTCAGACGCTATGGAAAAGGTTGGCAACGACGGTGTTATCACAGTTGAAGAATCAAGAACTATGAAGACAGAACTCAATATCGTTGAAGGTATGCAGTTTGATAGAGGCTATGCTTCAGCATATATGGTAACAGATCCTGAAAAGATGGAAGCAGTTCTTGAAAATCCCGCAATACTTATCACGGATAAGAAGATTGGCAATATCCAGGAGATTCTCCCTGTTCTTGAACAGATAGTTCAGTCAGGCAAGAAACTTCTTATAATCTCAGATGATATCGACAGTGAAGCGCTTGCAACACTCGTTGTAAATAATTTGCGTGGCACATTCAAGTGCGTTGCAGTAAAGGCTCCGGGATTCGGTGATAAACGTAAGGAAATGCTTGAAGATATCGCAGTTTTAACAGGCGGTAAGGTTATTTCAAGCGACCTCGGTATGGAACTTAAAGATGCAACACTTGACGACCTTGGCACAGCAAGACAGGTTAAGATTGATAAGGAAAACACAACAATCGTTGAAGGCGGCGGCTCATCAGCAGATATTATGGCAAGGGTTGGTATGCTCCGTACACTTATCGAAGAAACATCTGATGAATATAACCGTTCAAAGCTCCAGGAAAGACTTGGCAAACTCTCAGGCGGCGTAGCAGTAATTTCAGTAGGCGCAGCAACAGAGGTTGAAATGAAAGAAGCAAAGATGAGAATTGACGATGCACTTTCAGCAACACGTGCAGCAGTTGAAGAAGGTATCGTACCTGGTGGCGGCGTAGCACTTATCAATACTATTGCAGCCGTTAAGGAACTCGAATCAAAGGCAGAAGGCGATAGAAAGACTGGTATCTCAATTATCGCAAGAGCACTTGAAGAACCTGTTCGTCAGATTGCAAAGAATGCAGGTCTTGAAGGCTCAGTTATCGTTGAATCAATCAAGAAAGCTGATAAGCCGGGTTATGGCTACGATGCAGCAAAGGATGAATATTGCATCATGGCAGAACGTGGTATCATAGATCCTACAAAGGTAACAAGAAGCGCACTCCAGAATGCAGCATCAATTGCAGCAATGGTTCTTACAACAGAAAGCCTTGTTACAAACATACCTGCTCCGGAACCCGCAGCTCCTATGGGTCAGGGCGCACCAGGAATGTATTAATAAATAGAAATAAACGATATAAGCGTTTGCAGGGGGCGAAAATCCCCCTGCTTTTGTTTAAAAAGTGAAATAAAAGAAAATTTTGTTTACAACCGCTTGAATATGTGTTAATATAAAGCGATATGGTTTATAGTTACCAATAATATGTTTATATACAATGGAGGAGTATTTATGTCAAAGCTCGAACAAGTAGCAAAAAACGAAGTTAAACTCACAATTGAGATCACACCTGAAATCTTCAAAGATGGAATGGATAAAGCATACCATAAGGTCGTAAAGACTCTTAACGTTCCCGGATTCCGTAAGGGTAAAGCTCCGAAAAACGTAATTGAAAAGATGTATGGCGAATCTATATTCTATGATGACGCTTTTGAAGCAACATATTTTGAAGCATATATTGCAGCAGTTGAAGAACACAAAATTATTCCTGTAGAAGCACCGCATATTGAAGAAATTGTTGAAATTGGTTCAGAAAAGGGCGTAGTATTCACAGCACGTGTTACGACAAAACCCGAAGTAGTTCTTGGTCAGTATAAGGGTATAGAAGTTGAAAAGCACGAGTATAATGTAACTGACGAGGATATTTCATACATGATAGACCAGATGCGTGAAGAAAGAGCAAGGCTTATCAGCGTTGATAGAGCAGTTGAAAATGGCGATACAGTTACAATCGACTATTCAGGCAGCGTTGACGGCGTTAAGTTTGATGGCGGTACAGCAGAAAATCAGGAACTCGTAATAGGTTCAGGCAGATTCATTCCCGGCTTTGAAGAACAGCTTATCGGTATGAATAAGGAAGAAGAAAAGGATATTACAGTTACTTTCCCGCAGCAGTATCATTCAGAAAAATTGGCAGGCAAGGAAGCTGTATTCCACATTAAGCTCCATGATGTTCATGTAAAGGAATTGCCGGAACTCGATGATGAATTTGTTCAGGACGTATCAGAATTTAATACTGTTGAAGAACTCAAGAATGCAAAGAGAGCAGAGCTTGAAGAAATTGCAAAGCGCAACGAACAGGCTCGCCTTGAGAACAAAGTTCTTGAAAAAGTAGCAAATAACGCAGAAGTTGAAATTCCTCACGTAATGATTCACCAGGAAATGGATAGAATGATTGGTGATCTCAAGCAGAACCTTGCAATGCAGGGACTCAAGTTTGAAGATTACCTCAAGTATGCAGGAACAACAGAAGAAGCAATGCTTGCAAGCTACCATGAACCCGCAGAACAGAGCATTAAATCACAGCTCGTACTCGATGCAATTATAAAGGCTGAAAACATCGAAGCAACTGACGAAGAAGTTGAAAAGGCTATCGCTGACTATGCAAAGAATTATGGTATGGAAGCAGAACAGCTCAAGGGTATGCTTAGAGCAGAAGATTTCGATTACTTCAAGAGCAGAGCTGAAATTGAAAAGGCATTGAAGTTCCTTGCAGATAATGCAGTTCTTGTTGAAAAGAAAGAAGAAAAGGAAGAAAAGAAAGACGAGGAGTAATCCTTGAATAAAAATTAAAATTTAGTAGGGATAAATCCGCATAAAGCGGATTTATCCCGAGATAAGTTATAATTGATGGATAGAATGAATTAAAGGAGGAAAAAGCATATGATGAATTATCTTATCCCAACGGTTATCGAGCAAACAGGTAAGGGAGAAAGGGCATATGATATTTATTCAAGATTGCTCAAGGAAAGGATTATTTTTCTTGGCGGAGAGATAAATGATGATGTTGCTAACCTCGTAGTTGCGCAAATGCTGTTCCTTGAAGCGGAAGATCCGGATAAGGATATAAGCTTGTACATAAACAGTCCCGGAGGAGTAATAACATCAGGTATGGCAATATATGACACAATGCAGTACTTGAAATGCGATGTATCGACAATATGTATGGGAATGGCAGCATCAATGGCTTCGTTCCTTCTTGCAGCAGGTAAAAAAGGCAAAAGGCGTGCGCTGCCTAACAGCGAAATAATGATACACCAGCCGCTTGGTGGAACTCAGGGACAGGCAACGGATATTGATATACACGCAAGGCATATAATCGCTACACGAGAAAAGCTCAATAGAATATTATCGGAGAGAACGGGTCAGAGTATAGAGAGAATAGCTCAGGATACAGAAAGAGATAATTTTATGAGTGCGCAGCAGGCACTTGAATATGGCATTATAGACGAAATAATTCAGCCAAAACGATAATATAGAATAAAAGTAAAAATTAGGTATATAAAATAATATTTAAACTTTTATATATCGGAAAGGATGCTCGTGACAAGGTTTGTCATAGAGTTGTGGATTGATAATGAATAAAAACGATGGAAATGGCGAGGTAAAATGCTCTTTTTGCGGAAGACCACAGCATGAGGTCAAAAGGATAATTGCAGGTCCGGGTGTATATATTTGTAATGAATGCGTTGATTTGTGCAGGGAAGTTATAGATGATGATGTTATAACAGAGCCCGTTGATTTGACGGATATTCCTAAGCCTGCTGAGATAGTAGATATTCTTGATCAGTATGTAGTAGGTCAGATTGCTGCAAAGAAGGCACTTGCGGTTGCTGTTTATAATCATTATAAAAGAATAAATACAAAAGATGATGATGAAGACGAAGTAGAACTTCAAAAGAGCAATGTAGTATTGTTAGGACCGACAGGTTCAGGTAAAACATTGCTTGCACAAACGCTTGCTAAAATACTCGATGTTCCATTTGCAGTAGCAGATGCAACATCGCTTACAGAAGCAGGATATGTTGGCGAAGATGTAGAAAACATACTTTTAAAGCTCGTTCAGGCAGCAGACTATGATATTTCAAGGGCAGAAAAGGGTATTGTTTATATTGATGAAATCGATAAAATAGCAAGAAAGAGCGAGAACGTTTCGATAACGAGGGATGTTTCGGGCGAAGGTGTTCAGCAGGCATTGCTTAAAATAATCGAAGGTACTGTTGCAAGTATACCTCCGCAGGGCGGCAGAAAACATCCGCATCAGGAATTTATACAGATGGATACAACGAATGTTCTGTTCATCTGCGGTGGCGCATTTGATGGTATCGAGGATATAATTGTTAAAAGAACAGGCAAGAAAACTCTCGGATTTGGCGCAGATATTCAGTCAAATGTTGAAAAGGATATCGGTAAAATTCTTGCAAACATACTTCCTGAAGACTTGCTTAAATTCGGACTTATCCCTGAATTTATCGGCAGAGTTCCGATAATAGTAACGCTCCATCAGCTCGATGAGAATGCGCTTATGGACATTCTCACAAAGCCGAAGAATGCGCTTACAAGACAGTATAAGAAGCTGCTTGGAATGGATAATGTAGAACTCGAATTTGAAGAAGATGCGCTCAGATGCGTTGCTAATAAGGCAATAGAGAGAAAGACTGGCGCAAGAGGCTTGAGGGCAATTCTCGAAGATGTAATGCTCGATGTAATGTATGATGTTCCGTCAAGGGATGATGTAGAAAAGTGCATTATAACAAAGGGCGTTATTGAAAAAACAGAAAAGCCAACGCTTATTCTCAAAAAAAAGGCTGAAGAAAAGCCTGAAAGCGTAAACGAATAGTCGAGATAAAAATAAAGGCACTGCTACTGCAAAAGCGGTTTCAGTGCCTGAATTTGAATTATATAATCATTTATGTAAATAATAATATCATCTGGAAAATGAAAAGGGATGATGTTATTATGGATATTGTATCATTATTGGCACTTGGAGCAACACAAACAGCATTGCTTTTATCATGTCAGGGAATTATTTCTCACACAAAAAAGAAAAAAGATAAAGTAGAATATGATTATGATAAAGGCTTTAACAATTCAAAGGTTGAAAGTCTTGAATTGTATAAAGTAAATAAGATGAGGAATCGTTCTCTTACAGAACCGCTTGCGGAAATTGTAAGGCCTAAATCGCTCGATGAAATAATAGGTCAAAATGACGGAATAAAGGCATTGAAAGCCGCATTGTGCGGAAAAAATCCGCAGCATATTATCATATATGGACCAGCAGGTGTTGGAAAAACCTGTGCAGCAAGGCTTGTGCTCGAACAAGCAAAGAAAGAAGACGAATCTCCGTTTGATGAAAATTCAGCATTTGTTGAGGTTGACTGCGCTAATGTCAGATATGATGAACGCTCAATTGCAGACCCGCTTATAGGTTCGGTACATGACCCAATATATCAGGGCGCAGGCTCGTGGGGAAGTATGTGCATTCCACGACCGCAAATAGGTGCTGTCAGCAGGGCGCATTGCGGTGTGCTGTTCCTCGATGAAATAGGCGAAATGCACAGAGCACAGATGAATAAATTGCTCAAAGTTCTCGAAGATAGAAAGGTTATACTTGAAAGCTCTTATTATTCAAAGGATAATAGAAATATACCGCAGTATATACACGATATATTTGAATATGGGATTCCGGCAGATTTTAGGTTGATTGGCGCAACAACAAGAAAGCGTGAGGAAATACCGCAAGCGTTAAGGTCAAGATGCGTTGAGATTTTCTTTGAACCGCTTAAAACCGAAGATATAATAAAAATCGCAAATAATGCCGCAGTAAAGGCAGGCTACGTAATTAAAGATGATGCGCTTATGGCTTGTGCAGAGTTTTCGGATTCGGGTAGAAATGCGGTAAATATAATTCAGTTTTCTTCAGCGTTTGCAAAGCAGGAAAAACGGAATGAAATAATATCTGATGATGTGCTGCTTGCATCAAAAATTTGCAGGTATGAAAGGAAAATATTTAAGGGGTTTAAAAACGATTCTAAAATAGGCAGAGCTTATGCTGTAGGATTAAACGATAGAGGTGGAACACTACTTGAAATAGAGTGTTCTGCTCAGAAAAATAAGTATGGGAATGGAACTGTATACATAGGTTCTATTGCCCAGAGCGAGGAATTAAAAAGCGATAATGGCGGTTATTTGCGCCAGAGTGTAGTTAAAAGTTCAATCGAAAATGCAGTCTATGCTGTGCTAAAATTGCTTGGTGAAGATATGAAATCATATGATGTTAGGTTCAATGTGCCGGGTGCGATGATGATAGATGGACCAAGCGCTTCGCTTGCATTCGCAATGGCTTTTGTAAGCGAGGTTATGAATAAGGAAATAAAAGGGAAATATGTTTTTACAGGCGAAACAGGGCTTGCAGGCGATGTAAGTGCTGTTGGCGGAATACGTGAGAAAATAGAATTGTGCAAGTTCTGCGGTGCGGAAAAAATATTTGTTCCGTCAGAAAATGAAGTGGACAAGTACGATGATAATGTAGTAATTCCTGTAAAAAGCATATCTGATGCGGTAAAACTCGTTTTTGCGGATAATCAGCCATAATTTATTCCAAATATTCCAAAAGAGAATTGTTGCTAATACAATGCAAATAAGTTAAAATGAATGAAGATAAATATTGCAGGGAGATAGGACGAAATGATGAATAACGAAAATAATGATAACGAAATGCTTTTAGATAAGGAAAATCAAAATACTAATAATAAAACCGAAAATGTCGAAAGCACAAATAGGACGTTCTTTTCAGATATGCCTGTGGTTGCTTTGAGGAATATCGTAATGCTTCCTAAAGAAATGCTCAATTTCGATGTAGGGAATACGAGAAATATGAATGCTTTGCAGACGGCTAACACGACTGATGGGTTCGTGTTTATTACGTGCCTTAAAAATGGAAATGACGATGTAAAACAGCTTTCTGATATGTATGCGTTCGGTGTTGTTTGCAAGATAAAGCAGATAATGCAGATGCCGGGAAATACACTGAGGGTTCTCGTTGAGGGAGTTTTCAGGGCTTCTGCTATTGAAATATCAAAGCTTAATGAAAAACTCGTATGCGTAAATGCAGGCAGATACGTTGAAAACAGAATGTATGATAGAAGCAAGACGGAAGCATACAGAAATAAGATTGATGAGAAGTTTTCGGAGTTTGCAAAATTTACAAAACGATTGACGCCCGATGCTGTAAAGCTCGTTAGAAAAATTGAAAATGACCTTGATTTTATTGATGCAGTAGCTAATCAGGTTATAACGAAAGCGGAAAACAGACAAAAGGTGCTTGAAGCTATAAACCCCGATAAGCGTATAGAGATTATATACGAAATGATTTCGCATGAGGTTGAAATGCTTAAACTCGATAACGAGATTGAAGCAAAAACTCGTGCAGCTATCGAAAAGGGTCAGAAAGAATATTACCTCAGGGAAAAAATAAAGGTTATAAGGCAGGAGCTTGGCGAGGGCGAGGAAGCGCTTGCTGATAAATACCGCCAGAGAATGAAAGAAAAACAGCTTCCTGATTTTGTTCGAGAAAAGCTCGAAAACGAAATAACAAAGCTTGAAAACTATCCGTCAGGCTCGCATGAAGCGCCTATGTGCGAAAATTATATCGAATGCGTGCTTTCGCTCCCGTGGACGGAAAAAAGCGTAGATACAATAGATATCGAGCTTGCAAGAAAAATCCTTGACGATGACCATTACGGACTTGAAAAGGTCAAGGAAAGAATAATAGAATACCTTGCAGTTGCGAAGCTAACAGGTAAACTCTCAGGTCAGATTATTTGCCTTGTCGGACCGCCAGGTGTAGGTAAAACATCTGTTTCACGCTCAATAGCAAGGGCTGTTGGCAGAGAGTTTGTAAGGATGAGCCTTGGCGGTGTACATGATGAGGCGGAATTGAGAGGACATAGACGCACCTATATTGGCGCAAAATACGGTAGAATCATTGATGCAATGATGAAAGCAAAGACTGTAAATCCGCTTATCCTCTTTGATGAAATAGATAAGCTCAGTTCAGATCATCGAGGCGATCCGGCTTCTGCTATGCTCGAAATACTTGACGGTGAACAGAATTTTGAGTTTAGGGATAACTTCCTTGAATTGCCGTATGATTTGTCAAATGTAATGTTTATTACAACTGCAAATAGCAAAAGCACTATCCCTGCGCCGCTGCTCGACAGAATGGAAATAATAGATGTGCCAAGCTATCTTGAAACAGAAAAGGTCGAAATTGCAAAGAGATACCTTGTTAAAAAGCAGATGAACAAGTGCGGACTTGAAAACGGACAGCTCCTCATCAGCGATGAGATGTTGAGCGAGATAATTGACGGATATACAAGGGAAGCAGGCGTTCGTACGCTTGAAAGAATGATTGGCTCTGTATGCAGAAAAGCTGCGTGCGAAATTGCAGAGGGCAAAAAGTATGTAAGGGTTACAGAAAATAAACTCGAAGCATATCTTGGAAATAAGAGGTTTAAAGAAGACGATAAACGAAAAGACGACGAAGTAGGTATCGTAACTGGCCTTGCATGGACGGCTGTTGGCGGAACAACGCTTGATGTCGAAGTTCAGATAACAAAGGGCAAAGGCGATATAAAGCTAACGGGACAGCTTGGCGATGTTATGAAAGAAAGCGCAACAGCAGCCCTTACATATGTAAAGGCACATTGTGATGAACTCGGCATAGATGCTGATAGATTTTCTAAATCGGATATTCATATCCACGTTCCGGAGGGTGCTACACCTAAAGATGGACCGAGCGCAGGTGTTACTATGACAACCGCAATAGTCAGCGCATTGACAGGAATACCTGTAAAGGCATCGGTCGCAATGACGGGTGAAGTTACTTTGCGTGGCAGAGTTCTGCCTATTGGCGGACTCCGTGAAAAAATGCTCGCTGCATTGAAAGCAGGCGTAAAAACTGTTATAGTACCTGAACGCAATAGGGCTGATGTAGGCGAAGTTCCAAAGGAAATAAGGGAAAAGCTCAAAGTTCTTTATGCGGACAACGTTTCATTTGTAATAGAAAATGCTCTTGTTAAGAAACCTTTGAATAGCGAAAGTGCAAACGAATATAGAGTTGACGATATAAAGAATAAAGATAGGGATAATGAAAAGTTCCTGCATATCGAAAACGATAGTAAACCGATTTCATATTAAGGAACAAATATATGACAAAATTGCTTCTTCTATGTTTTAGGAGAAGCTTTTTTATAAAAAAATTTTATAAATTTAAAAAAAACATTGCAATAATATAAAAATGCTGTTAAAATTCTATATACTGTTTTATATCAATTGTAAGATATAACATTGAAAGGATTATGTGCAGTCAGATGAGTGATTTTAGAATTAAAAATGCAGCTTTTGAAACGAGCGTTGGTTTAAGTAGCAATTATCCTGAATTAAATGGCGTGGAAATTGCTATGGTTGGTAAATCGAACGTGGGCAAGTCAAGCCTTATAAATTCGCTTTGCAATAATTCAAAGCTTGCAAAAACATCTGCAAGTCCGGGTAAAACACGACTTATAAACTTTTTTAAGATAAATGGAGGCGAGTTCAGGCTTATAGATTTGCCGGGATACGGTTTTGCAAAAGCACCTAAAAGTGAGCAGGCAAGCTGGGGAGAGCTAATAGAACGTTATCTTTCATCGGGAAGACTGACGCATATATTTATGTTGATAGATATACGCCACGAACCGACAATGGAAGATAAACAAATGTTCAAATGGATAATCTATTATGGAATACCATTTACGCTGATTGCAACAAAATCCGATAAAATATCTAAATCAAAACGACAGCAGAGTGCGAATTTGTGTGCAAAACAGTTGGGCGCACCACCGTTTGCAATTCCGTATTCGTCAGAAAATGCGGAGGGCAAGGAAGCTGTAATAAAGAGAATTGGCGATATTTTAGAAGATTATAAAAACGCTGAAAGCGAAAATCAAGAAAACAATAATATTGATAATTAATATTTTTAATAAATGAATGGAGGAAATGTTATGGCAATCAAAAAATGTCCCCATTGCGGACTGAACTATATCAAGAGTACGGAGAGCGTATGTAGTATATGCTTAGATGCAATGAATGGCGCAATAGATATTGACGATTACGAAGATGAAATGTGCGTTAGATGCGGTGAACGCCCTGCAATGGAAGGCAAAGAATTGTGCGAAAAGTGTTATAGGGAAGAAAAGCACAGAGAGAACAATGAAAACATTGACGATAACGAAAACGTAATTACATCAGAAATAGACGAGATTGACGATGTAGAAGAAATAGACGGAATTGATGGTGTAAGCGAGTTTGATATTGACGATGTAGGAAACGAAGATATACCTGAAAATGAGCTTAAAGAAATAAACAATAGCTTTGATGAGGATGATGAAGAATATAGTGAAAATGATATGTCCTCAAATGAAAACATAGAAGATTTTTAATTATAAATGAAATCAGGAGTGAGTTGCGATGAAAATTTTTGCAATAAGCGATCTGCACCTTCCGGGTCATGACGATAAGCCCATGAATAAATTCGGTCATAACTGGGATGACCACTTCAATAAAATCAAGATGTCGTGGAACAAAATGGTTGCAGATGATGATCTCGTACTCATTTCAGGAGATATAAGCTGGGCTATGCATACAGAAGATGCAGCGGATGACTTAAATGATATTTGTTCGCTTAGCGGAACAAAGATAATAATCAAGGGAAATCATGATTATTGGTGGAATTCTATTACTAAAGTCAGAAGTATGCTGTCAAATAATACATATGCTATTCAAAATGATGCAGTAAATCTTGATAAAGTCAGCATCGTTGGAAGTAGAGGCTGGCTTTGTCCGGGTAGCCCTGAGTTTAAACAGTCGGATACAAAGATATATGAGCGTGAAGCTTCAAGGCTTGAAATGTCGATAAAATATGCCGATAAATCAAAACCTTTAATTTGTATGATACATTATCCGCCATTTAACGAAAGAAGGGAAGATTCCCTTTTTACTCAGGTGCTTGAAAAATACGGCATAAAATATGTCTTGTATGGTCATCTCCATGGCAAAGCGTGCCAGAACGCATTTGAAGGCGAAAGAAACGGGGTGACTTATAGACTCTGCTCTGCTGATTTTGTAAAGTTCAGCCCCACTTTTATAGATGAGCTATAAAAACATCAAAGTGGTGAGAAAAAACAAATTTTATTGTAAATCGAAGTAAATCTTGCTTCGGTTTATTTTTTTTATTCAGTTTTAAATCGAAAATCACATCAAAATGGTTTGGAGTGGAAAAGAGTGGTGAGAATTTTAAAAAAACTCTATTTTTAAAATAAAATGTGTTGCAAAGTGGTGCGATATGATATATAATATAAATAGAAAAATAAGATTAGGGGCAGTTTAACTAAAAATGCACTTCGTTGCGAAAAAAGTCGTATATTGACGATGCCCTAAACGGAGAAGGAGGAAGCAACATATGATAGTCGGTTCGTTTGATCATACAATAGACCCGAAAAATCGTGTATTCATTCCTTCAAAGTGGAGAGAAGAGTTGGGTGGCGAAGTTGTAATTAACCCTGCAAAAGTAAACGGGAAATATAAAATACTCGAATTGAGAAGCGCGGCTGATTTTGAGAAGTATATATCAAAGTTCTCAGTAATGCGTGAAACTGATAATAGAGATGTTATGCGTTTGAAATTGTCACAGGCAGATAACTGTACTGTGGACAAGCAGGGTAGGATTCTCCTTAAAGATTCATTAAAAAAGTATGCTGGATTCGGACAGAATGTAACGCTTTCAAGTATGAGCGATGGCGTAAATAATGTAGTTGAAATCTGGGATACGGACAAGTTCTATGAATGGATGGATGTAATGGACGAAACCGATGTTGGTGAAGAATCCATGAAAGAAAGAGGACTGTAAACTGATTATTTAACGAGGGGATAGACGATGGCAATAGATACATATCATGTTCCAATAATGGCAAATGAGGTTATGGAACTGTTAAAGCCTGAACGTGGCGGAATATATGTTGACGGTACGCTTGGCGGAGGTGGACACTCTGAACGTATTTTGTCAATTCTCTCGAAAAACGATAATTATAATAAATCTTTGCTTGTTGGAATCGACCGAGATGGCGATGCGATAGAAGAGGCAAGCAGAAAGCTTGGACAAAATGAATTTTATTCAGAAGATAAATCGAATTTAAAGGAAACAGAAGATAAAGTAAAATTTGAAGCAATACGAGGAAACTTTTTCGATATGAAGCAACTGCTGTCAGAAAAAGGAATATACTCAGTAGATGGGATATTGCTTGATCTGGGCGTTTCGTCACATCAGCTTGATACTCCGGAAAGAGGTTTTTCGTACCATGAAGATGCGCCGCTTGATATGAGAATGGACAAGCGTGCAGCACTGAGTGCTTATGATGTAGTAAATGGTTATTCGTTTGAACAACTGACACGCATTATAAGGGAGTATGGGGAAGAAAAGTTTGCTTCACGAATAGCAAAACACATCATAAACGAACGTGAGAAAGAAAAAATCAACAGCACAGTTCGACTTGCGGATATTATAAAGGGAGCAATTCCTGCATCGACAAGAAGGGATGGACCACATCCTGCAAGAAGAACGTTTCAGGCAATACGAATTGAAGTAAATGGTGAGCTTGAAGGATTGTCAAAGGCGATATCAGATGCGCATGATTTGCTTAATAAAGACGGAGTATTGTGTGTAATAACATTCCATTCGCTTGAAGATAGGATAGTAAAACAACAGTTTAAAGTGTTTGAAAATCCTTGTATATGCGATCCACACGCACCGATATGTACTTGTGGCAGGAAACCAACAGCACAGATACTTACAAGGAAGCCGATAATTGCTGATGAAGAAGAACTTGAATTGAATCCGAGGGCTCGAAGTGCGAAACTAAGGGCAATACGCAAAATTTGATTAAAACTAAATTATATATGGTTCTGTTATCGAAAGGTGGACAAATGCGATAAACGGAATAAATTGTGAAGGAGATAACTATTGTGGCAAGGGGAAAGAGAAACGGTACTACAATAAGATATAATTCAAGCAGTGCTTATATGCACAGCTCTTCAGCATATGATCTTGATAGAATATATGAACAGGATAAGCCTGTTAGAAAAAAAGAGGAAGTAAAGCGCAAAGCTGATATTGGTGATTATGAAGAGGTAATAAGGCGACCTGCGACAGAATTTTATACACCGGTAAAGAAAACAGTTTCGAAAACTGTAAGGAAGAAAAAAACATTTGCAGAGCGTATGCGTTTGTTTAAAATCCGCTTTAAACTTTCGGCAAAAAGCATAATAAATGAAGCAATATCATCAGTAAAACCTAAAGTTAAGTCAAAAACGGAGCGTATAAGCTGGATATTGAAAAGAGGCTTTGTTGTGGCTGTATTTGGTTGTATAGCACTTGTTATAGCTTCTTATCAGAGAGGAATGCTTAGTATAAGCGAACAGCAGAAGAAGGTTAATCAGCTTTCTAATCAGATACAGGAAGTTACAGAACAGATAAATACAACAAAGTATGGACAGAATATTGTAATAAGCGATATGCGTGAGGAATCACTCAGCAGAGGTCTTGTTCGTCCTAATGTTAATAATACTATTGAAATTAATCCTTAAATATCGGATAATAATAATAATACCGAGTAAATACAATATAATATTGGAAAAGGTATTATAGTTTAGAAGGAGAAACGATATGGCAAGGAATAGTATTGACGGGATAAAGAGAATAAAATATGTATTCTGGGGGCTGTTCGGTTTAATTATATATGTAATAATTGTGCTTTTTTATACACAGTTTGTCAATGGCGAAGAATATCAGAAAAGGGCATTGTCGCAGTGGACTTCGGATATATCAATGGCAGCAAAACGTGGGGTAATTTACGATAGCGAGGATGTTGTTCTTGCCCAGGATGGAACTGTTTATATGATATCCGTGCGACCACCGATTATAAAGGTTGGCGAGAGGGAAAGGATTGCAAGGGTTCTTTCGGAACTGCTCGATGTAGATGAAGAGTGGGTTCTTAAAAAGCTTGGCAATAAAAATATTGAAGAAGCGATTATAAAAAGACAGGTTGAAAGCAGCGTAGTTGATGAAATTGGAAAAATGCAGCTCGGTTCGGGCGTTGTTGCTTCTGTTGATACGAAAAGGTATTATCCGAACGGAAATATGCTTTCGCAGATAATAGGGTTTACTACTATTGATGGCGAAGGTCAGAGCGGACTCGAAAAAACATATAATAAATATCTTTCGGGTGAAAACGGAAGAGTTATAAATGAAAAAGATGCGAAGGGTCAGACTATTGCTTACGGCGTACAGGAATATATCCCGCCGATTGATGGCTGTAATATAAAGCTGACGGTCAATAGCGTAGCACAATCATTCCTTGAAAAAGCATTAGCGGAAGCAGTAGAAATCAATAATGCAGATAATGCGCAGGGAATAATAATGAATCCCAAAACGGGTGAAATAATTGCTATTGCAACAAAGCCTGACTATGACCCTAATAATCCGCCAAGAACGGATAGTGAATTGTTGAATAAGCTTTCACGAAATAAGGTAATATCAGATGCATATGAACCGGGTTCAACATTCAAAATATTGACATTGTCGGCAGCACTCGATAGCGGAGCGGTTACAACGAGTACAACGTTTGAATGCCCTGGTTATAAAATAGTAAATGGTCAGAGAATTAAGTGCTGGAGAAGCGGTGGACATAGCCATCAATCGCTTGCACAGGCTGTTGCAAATTCGTGTAACCCTGCATTTATGACAATGGCGCTTTCGATGGGCACTGAAAAGTTTTATGACTACCTATACTCGTTCGGAATAGGCTCGGTTACAGGTGTTGATATGACGGGCGAATCAGCAGGTATCGTAACACACGAAAAATATATCAAGGATACGGACCTTGCAAGAATAGGGTTTGGGCAAAGCGTTGCTGTTACACCAATACAGCTTGTAACAGCGGTTAGCGCAGCGATAAACGGAGGCGAACTCCTCAAACCTTATATCGTTAAAAGCGTAATTGATTCAGATGGAAATATAATAAAACAGAACGAAAAAACTGTTGTAAGGCGAGTTATCAAAGAAGAAACATCTGCCATAGTAAGGGAAATCCTTGAAAATGTTGTAGAAAATGGCGGCGGCAAGAACGCTAAAATCCCCGGCTTCCGTGTTGGCGGAAAAACAGGTACAGCACAGAAGTACGATAATGGTAAGGTTTCAAGCGGTAAACTTATTGCATCGTTTATAGGCTTTGCGCCTGCTGATGATCCGGAATTTGTCTGCTTGATACTTGTAGACGAACCAAAGGTCGGTACGATTTTCGGAAGCACAGTTGCAGCACCGTTTGTAAAAGATGTTCTTGAAGAAGTGCTTGTGTATTATGGCTTTAAGCCGACAGAGGATACGCAGACGGTCGCAGTTCCTGATGTTGAAGGCTTAACTGTAAACGAAGCGTTGAGCAAATTGGCTGAAGTCGGGCTTGAAGGAATATATCAGGAAGAAGATGAAGTTGTAGCCCAACTTCCAAAGGCAGGTACACAGGTCGAAGCAGGGACACAAATTTTGCTTTATACAGCAAAAACGGATATTGTCGTCGAAGATGATGACGAGGAAGAAACTGTTACGGTTCCGAATTTAAGTGGAATGACGAGATTGCAGGCACTTGATGCGTTGCAGTCAAGGGGTCTTGTAATGGAGCTTGATGAAGGCAGCATAAAAGGCAGAGTAAATGGTCAATCGGTCGAGGCTGGCAAAAAGGTAAAGGTAGGAACTGTTGTTAGGATAACGCTGAATAACATTGTTGAATAAATTGATTTGTATTTTGAAGGTATAGAAAAATGCACGAAATAGAACAAAAACAGGTAAAGCTCAAAGAGCTTGCAGAATCTGTTGAACATAAGTTTTATGGTGATGAGAATGTAACCATAAATGGCTTTGAATATGATTCAAGGCACGTCGAAAAAGGAAATGTTTTCTGCTGCGTTAGCGGAACATTTGCTGACGGTCATAAATTTGCAGAAATGGCTGTTGAAAACGGAGCGGTAGCACTCTTGTGCGAGCGGAAATTAGATATTGACGTTCCGCAGGTAGTAGTTGAAAATACACGAAAAGCAATGGCTGTTATGTCTGCAAAATTTGAGGGAGAACCTGCAAAGAAAATGCAGATGGTCGGAATAACCGGCACGAACGGCAAAACAACCTCTACATATATGATAAAGGAAATTGCGCAGGCAAACGGAAAGAAAGTCGGAATAATCGGAACTATCAGGAATATGATAGGCGATGAAATAATAGAAACTGAAAGAACTACGCCTGCAAGCAATGAACTTCAAGCCTTGCTCGGTCAGATGCATAAAAAAGGCGTGGATATAGTAGTTATGGAGGTTTCGTCACATTCGCTCGACCAGGATAGAGTGTATGGAATAGAATTTGATGTTGCGGAGTTTACAAATTTAACTCAGGATCATCTTGACTATCATCATACGTTTGAAAATTACTATCAGGCAAAGAAAAAACTGTTTTTCCAAACGAAAAAAGCCGTTATAAACTGCGATGATGAATACGCAGGCAGGCTTATAAGGGAAATAAGGAGCGAGAGCGATATTCCTATTTTAACTTATGGTGAAGAAGAAAAACAGAATGCTCCCGATATATCATGCTCGGATATTAAAGTTGAACCGATTGGCGTTTCATATAAAATGAAAGTCAATGATGAAACGAGGAATGTTTTTGTTCCGATACCGGGTGATTTCAGTATGTATAATGCAAGCGGCGCAATAGCTGTTGCATTGAGCCTTGGTTTCAGCCTTGACAGCGCAATAGAGAGCATAAGGAATATGCAAGGAGTTTCAGGCAGAATTGAACCATTAAATACTCATGGCAGGAACTTTACAGTATTGCTCGATTATGCGCATACCCCCGATGCGCTTGAAAATGTACTTGTTACGATAAGAAAGTTTGCAAAGGGCAGGGTTGTAACCTTGTTCGGCTGTGGCGGCGATAGGGATAGCAAAAAACGACCGATAATGGGCGAAACAGCAGGCGACAATTCAGATTTTGTAATTGTTACAAGCGATAATCCGAGAAGCGAAAAGCCACTTGATATAATCGAACAGGTGGAAGATGGCGTGAGAAAGTCGGGCTGCGAGTATTGCGTTATAGAGAATAGAAAAGAAGCTATACGATATGCGCTTGAAAATGCGCAGGATAACGATGTAATCCTGCTTGCCGGCAAGGGACATGAAACATATCAGGAAATAAATGGTGTAAAGCATCATTTTGACGAGAAAGAAATTGTCGAAGAGATTCTTTCTCAAATGGATAATGAAAATAAATAAGGGTTAGAGATATAATACGGAGGAAAAATGCAGGACTTTAAATTGCCTGTGCTTGCAGCGCTTGTTGCGGCACTTGTATGTCTTATAATCGGACCGTTGCTTATACCGGTTCTTAAAAGGTTGAAGTTTGGTCAGTCGGAAAGAGAAGACGGACCGCAATCGCATCTTTCAAAGAGCGGAACACCTACTATGGGTGGTATAATGATGGTAGTTGCGCTTATAGTCGGAACATTGTTGTTTGCAACAAATACGACAGAATATGTGCTTCCGTCATTGCTTGCAACAACGGCATTCGGACTTGTAGGATTCCTTGATGATTTTATAAAGGTAAAGGTCAGAAAGCTCGGACTTAAAGCATATCAGAAGATAATTGCTCAGTTCGGATTTTCACTTGTTATTGCATGGTATGCAAAAAATACAATGGGTACTTCAATAACAATACCGTTTGTTGGCGCAGAATGGGATCTTGGAATATTCTATATCCCGTTTGCGATGTTTGTAATTATTGCGACAGTAAACAGCGTAAACTTGACTGACGGACTTGACGGATTGGCATCGGGAGTTACGCTTATATACGCACTTGCAATGATGGTTATATTTGTGTTCTATGCAAATGTTTGCAAAAATGCAGGCGATGTAGCAGGAAGTGCAAATAATGCGTCAATGGCAATATTTGCTGGTGCTCTCGCAGGTGCGTGCGCAGGATTCTTGAGATTTAACACATTCCCTGCAAGGGTATTTATGGGCGATACAGGTTCTATGGCGCTCGGCGGTGCTGTTTCGGTAATGGCATTGTTTAGCAAAGGAATGTTGTTTATACCGATAATGGGCGGATGCTTCCTTGCATCATCAGTATCGGTAATATTGCAGGTAGGTTCATATAAGCTGAGGAAGAAGAGAGTGTTCAAAATGGCACCGCTCCATCATCACTTTGAACAGCTTAAAATACCTGAAACAAAGATTACAGCAATGTATATGCTTATAACGCTTGGCTTGTGCTTCGTTAGCTTGCTGTCATTTGTGTAAATCTTAATTAGTTCGTTGTTTTTGCCGTTTGGTGTTTCTTGAGCTTGCCGTGAAAAATAGGCGCTTGGCACGGTGTTTTTAAGATAGGCTAAGGCGTTTGAGGCAGGACGGCGGTTCGTTGCCTCAAGCTCCTTGACCGCACCAAACGGTTTTTTTAGCATTTAAATCGAAATTCATAATATAATAATACTACATGGTGTACGGAGGATATTATAATGGCAAAGAAAGCACTCGTAGTCGGAATGGCAAAGAGCGGACAGTCAAGCACAAAACTGCTTGCAAGGAATGGTTATACAGTTGTTATTAACGATATGAAAAACGAAATACCGGGACTTGAAAAGTCGCTTGAAGGCATCGAATATATAAATAAATTGGGTGAAGAACCACAGAAAATAATCGATGAAATGGACGATATAGACCTTATGGTATTGAGCCCTGTAATTCCAATTTTTAAGCCGTTTGTAAAGGACGCTATTAAAAAAGGCATTGAAGTTATTGGAGAGATAGAACTCGGATATAGATTTTGTGATAGAGGAACAGAATTTGTTTGTATTAGCGGTACAAATGGTAAAACAACCTGCACATCACTTACGGGCGAAATTTTCAAGGCAAGCGGAAGGCATACCTTTGTGCTTGGCAATATCGGTATTCCGATAACAGAACACGCAATGGAAACAAAAAACGGCGATGTTATCGTAGCAGAAGTAGCAGCGCTTCAGCTTGAAAGCATACAGTCGTTCCATGCGCATGCCGCTGCAATGGTAAATATAAGCGAGGATCACCTCAATAGATTTGAATCAATGCAGTCATATATCGATGCAAAATGCAGAGTGTTTGAAAATCAGGATGAAAATGACTTTGCAGTACTCAATTATGATGACGAAGTAGTTCGTGCAATGAATAAGCTTACAAAGGCAAAAGTAATCTATTTTTCAAGGAAACAGGAGCTTGACGAAGGTATGTTTATGTCGGGCTACGATATGATATGGAGAGAAAAAGACGAAAACGGAAATAAGGTTGACACGAAAATAATCGACGTACGAGAACTTAAAATACCTGGCGCACATAATGTAGAAAACGCATTGCTCTGCGCATCGCTCGGTATGTGCTGTGGAATTAAAGCTGAAACAGTACGAAATGCACTTAGGGAATTTAAGGGTGTGGAACATAGAATAGAACTCGTTCGTGAAAAAGACGGAATAGTTTATATAAACGATTCAAAGGGAACTAACCCCGATTCAACTATTAAAGCTGTTGAAGCTATGTCAAGGCCTACAATATTGATTCTCGGTGTAGGAAACTATGATAAACATAGCGATTTTACACCTCTGTTCAGATGCTTTGGCGATACTGTAAAGGGCGTTGTTGCATCGGGCATAAATGTGCCAGCTATAAAGGCGGCAGCAGCAAGGACAGGATTTAGGAACATAAAGGTTTGTGATGGCAGCTTTGAAGATATGATAAATATGGCAAAGGATATGGCTCAGGATGGCTTCGCTGTATTGCTTTCGCCGGCAGCAGCAAGCTGGGGAATGTTCTCAGACTTTGAAGAAAGAGGAAGAGTATTCAAGGATATAGTAAATAAGCTCTAATTACCGAAAAGGAGGTAATGATGTGGAAGTAGGTTCTTCAAAATCAAAATTGAATAAAAAAATTGATTCTGAAGATAAAATCAAATCTGCAAATACAGCAAAAATGATGAAACCGAAGTCAAGGCAGATTGATGGAATAATGCTGGGCTTGATAGCAGTATTATGCTTGATAGGCATTGTAATGGTGTTTAGTACAACATATTATGCAAACGGAATGACCCTTGTAACAAATCAAATTAAAGCGCTTGTTTTAGGCACGTTAGTTATGATTCTTGTATCATTTGTCGATTACCATGCACTCACAGGGAAAACAGTCAATTATAATGGCGAAAAGGTTAAAATGCGTAATTGGTCAATAGTTTTCCTTGTTGTTGCGTTTTTGCTTTGCTTAGCGGTAAATCAGGAAATAAATGGCGCAAAAAGATGGCTTAGAATAACAGAAACCCTTTCGTTCCAACCGTCTGAATTGCTTAAATATGCGCTGGTATTGTTTATGTCAGGCTGGATGGTAAAAACGCAAAAGGATATGGGAAAATTAGTCGGTGTTTTACCTAAAATTATCCTTGCTGCCGGATTATCTGCCATGTTGCTGTTTGTACAGAAAAACTTGTCTTCTGCGTTAATTATATTTGCAATTACGCTAATAATGCTTTTTATAGGCAATGCAAATGTAAAACAGTTAATTGTTATATCTGCAATATTAGGTGTAGGCGCGTTCTTGGTAGTAAAGGCTACATCATGGCGAACCGGACGAATTGATGCGTTTTTTGACCCGTGGTCAGACCCAAAGGATAAGGGTTATCAGATAATTCAGGCATTGTATGCAATAAGCTCAGGCGGTTTGTTCGGAAACGGATTGAATCAGGGCAGACAGTCGCTATTGTATCTATCGCAAAGAGAATCGGATATGATTTTTGCAATTATTGCAGAAGAGTTCGGCTTCGTTGGTGCAGTAGCAGTTTTGCTGTTGTTCTTGTGGCTCATATGGAGAGGTATAAAGGCAGCTATAAACTGCAGGGACTTAGAAGGCAGATATATGGCGCTTGGAATAGTGTGCATAATAGCGTTCCAGGTAATAATAAATACGGCGGTTGCTACAAAAGCAATGCCCAATACAGGTCAGACACTGCCGTTCATAAGTTATGGCGGAACATCGCTTGTTATAACGATGGCTGCTTGCGGAGTGCTTCTAAATATTTCGAAGAACTCAGATTATAAAAAAGGGTTGAGCATTTTTGAAAGAAAAACAAAAAATACCCTAAAAAAATAAAAAAGTTGTAAATAAATCAGGCTTGATATCATATTCTGTAAGTATATCCTTACAGGAGGTGTCAAGCCATGAGTGATATAATAATAAATGGCGGAACAAGGCTTAAAGGTGAATGCTTTATAAATGGTGCAAAAAATGCGTTATTGCCTGTACTTGCTGCGTGTATGCTGACTACGGGCGATGTAATGCTTTATAATTGTCCGAGCCTCAGCGATACGGATAATATGATAGAAATTTTGAGGGAACTCAACTGCCATATCGTTCGTGATGGAAGCAAAATAAAGGTAAATTCAGCAAGTGCAGATTCGTATGTTGTTCCTACACAGCTTGCAAATAAACTTCGTTCATCGGTATTTATGTTAGGCCCGCTTACAGCACGTATGAAAAAGGCGGTTTGCCCATATCCGGGCGGATGCAATATTGGTGCAAGACCTGTTGATATGCACATTTCAGCGCTGAGAACTCTCGGTGTTGAAATCGTAGAAACCGGTGGCAATATGGAATGCGAGTGTTCCCAGATTGTCGGGAAACATATACAGCTCGATTATCCAAGCGTTGGCGCAACCGAAAACGTTATGATGGCAGCCGTATGCGCTTGTGGCGAAACAGTAATTCATAATGCTGCAAGGGAACCTGAAATCGAAGAGCTTGCAAGGTTTTTGAACCTGCTCGGTTATAACGTCAGGGGCGCAGGAAACAGCGATATATATATTTCAGGCAGTATGGAGCGGATAAGCGATAAAAGCATAGACTTTGAAATTATTTCGGATAGAATTGTAACAGGCACTATAATGTGCGCAGCGGCTGTTACAAGGGGAGATATTATACTCCATAATGTAAGGGCTGAACATATTTATCCCGTAATATCAAAACTCTGTGAAGCTGGGTGCAAAATAACGCAGGACGAAAAAACGCTCAGGATTATATCAAGCAATAGGCTCAATGCTGTTAAAAGAATAGAAACTATGCCGTATCCTGCATTTCCGACAGATATGCAGTCGCAAATGGCGGCATTGCTTTGTACCTGCAAAGGAACAAGCGTTATTGTGGAAAACGTTTTTGAAAATAGATTTATGCAGCTCGGCGAGCTTTCAAAAATGGGAGCAGATATAGTTATAAAAGGCAGAACTGCAATAATAAATGGAGTAGAACGATTGAGTGGATGCCGTGTAAACGCTTGCGATTTGCGTGGAGGCGCAGCGCTTGTAATAGCAGCGCTTGGTGCAAGCGGAACGACGATAATAAGCAAAGCAGAATATATAGATAGGGGATATGAACGAATTGATGAAATGCTCGGTGCGCTCGGCGCATATATTGTCAGGGCATAGCAATCGTTTAAAAATGCTATGGAAAAGAACAGAAGCAATAAGAATAACAAAATTATAAAAAATAAATCCAATGCGGAGAAAAAAGAAGGAATTACAATCAGCAGAATTTTAAAAAATAAAGTTTTTATAGTTCTTGTAACGCTGTTTGTAATTATTGCAGTATATAATTTTTTTACTGTTAAAAACATAATAGTAACCGGCAGTGAAAAGATAAGCAGCGAAGATATTATCGAAAAATCGGGAATAAAGTTTGGAAAATCAATTTTCTTTGCAATTCCCGATGATTTTGAAGAAAAATTTGAAGATGAAGTGTGTATTGAACGAATTACTGCTGAAACGGAACTTCCATCAACTATAAGCATTGTGGTAACAGAACGTAAAGCTATTGCATTCATAAGCGATGCAAATATGCAAGTGCTTGTAGACAAAGGAGGAAATGTTCTTGAAATCAGGCAGTTTGGTAACGCTCAGGAGAATGAACACTTGATTGAAATAATCGGAATGGGTTCATCTGATTATAGAGTAAATACGCAGATAGGAAAGGTAAATGAATTAAAGTTCGCATCGTTTACTGAACTTATGAGTACTCTTGAAAATAATTCGATGATGGAAAGGGTTAAGAGTATTGATATGTCAAACCCGTTGAGTATTAAGATGGAGCTTGAATCGGGTTACAAAGTCGTTGTAGGTGATAGATACGATATAGAAGATAAGATAAGCGAACTTAAAACGATTGAAGAACAGTTCATTGCTGAGGGCGAATACGTTGGTGGAACAATAGATGTAAGCGTAGTTGAGTTCCCGGTTTATGCAAAAGATGTTGAACCGACAAGCGAACCAACTGATGAGCCGTAATATAAAAATAATAGGAAATTATAAAATAATTTACATTATAATATATTGATTATTTGCGGAAATTATGATATATTTTATTGTAGGTACATATACAATAGGATAGATGTATTTGCAATTGATATTTATCGGTCGGACTAAAAAAGATTATTCAGGAGATTGCCAATGAGTAATATTGGAACAATTATTGATATAGGAAGTTCAAAGGTTGTATGCCTTGTCTTCAATGGTACGAAATCGGGGGCGGAGATTCGTGGAGTAGGTGTTTGCGAATATAGTGGATACCGATTCAAACGCTTTACCGATGTTGGAGATCTTGAACACGCAGTAGCAATAGCAATAAATGCAGCCGAGCAGGAATCACATCTTTCAATAAGGAGTATGACAGTTTCTGTACCGGGAGAATTTATAAATGCGAAAGCTGTTCGTTCGAGTTATGAAATAAAGGGCGGGAAGATTAGCGATGCCGATGCGAATGAGTTTATAAGGCGAACTCAGGAAGTAAAGGGCGGCGGAGATTTCAAAACGCTTATATATAGTGAACCATATGAGTTTTTTGCAGATGGAGAGAAGCATATTGATGTTCCTGTCGGTGTTGCTGCAAGGCGGCTTGAGGCGAACATAGCAAATATATTCGTATCTGAGTATTTTGAAAAGATAGTTGTTGACGTGCTGGGGAAAATGGATATAAAGGTTGATGGATTCATTTCATCAACGCTTGCAGAAGCACTTTTCCTGATGGACGAGCACGTAAGAGCAAACGGTGGTGTTATAGTTGATATAGGCCATAAAAATACCGAGATAGGATATATAATAGACAATGCACTTATAGAAAGTACTGTTATAGAAGTTGGCGGAATGCATTTTGCAAGCGACTTAGCAGTAGGGCTAAATATTCCGATTGAAACGGCAGAAAATCTAAAAAGGCGAAATGTTTATTCACTCGATTGTCGTGACAGCGTAGAGCTTATGGTCGATAAAAACGGTGAGAATATCGAAGTGGAGCAGGCAGCAATACAGTACATAATAGAAGAGAGAACGGAAGAACTGCTCCGATTGATAAGGCACACAATAAGCGATATGGGGATACCGCTACGCATTCCGATATATTTTACTGGCGGTGGCTTGCTAAGAATGCAGGGCAGTCATGATGTTTTGAGGAGAGCGTTCAAGGATAGGGCAGTTGTGTCAATGCCGAGAATGCCACGACTCAATGCACCTAATTATGCGAGTGTTCTTTCGGTAATGGACTTTATGTTATTTGAAGAAGATGATGCAAGAGGTTCATACGGAGAATATAAGGATGAAGGCTTGTTGGACAAGCTAAAAAAGTTAATCGGCAGATGAAAATTATTAACAAATAATACAAATAAAACAGATAACAATCATAGGAGGCTAATATGGCAATAGGTATGGAAAATGATGGTATGGAATTTGAATCAGCAAAGCTTATGGTGCTTGGCGTAGGCGGTGCTGGTAATAACGCTGTTGACAGGATGGTAAACTGTGGAATAACAGGCGTTGAATTTGTTGCAGTAAACACTGACATAAGGGTGCTTGAAAAGTCAGTTGCACCGAACAAGATACAGATAGGTATCAAGAACACAAAGGGACTTGGCGCAGGTGCAAGACCTGAAGTTGGGAAAAAAGCTGCTGAAGAAAATATGGATGATATCAAGGATATGATAAAGGGACATGACCTTGTATTCATCACAGCAGGTATGGGTGGCGGCACAGGTACAGGTGCAGCTCCTGTTATTGCAAAATGCGCAAAGGAAATGGGCATTCTTACTGTTGCTATAGTTACAAAGCCGTTCAGATTTGAAGGTAAATCAAGAATGACAAGGGCTATCGAAGGTATCGAACAGCTCAGAGAAAATGTTGATACGCTTATCATCGTATCAAACCAGAAGCTCGTTGAAACACTCGGTAATGTTGATGCAATGGAAGCATTCGCAGCAGCAGACGATATTTTAAGACAGGGCGTTCAGTGTATCAGCGACACGATAACACAGACAGGTTATATCAATATCGACTTCTCAGACGTTGTTACAATTCTTCAACAGAAGGGTCTTGGCCATATGGGTATCGGTATCGCATCAGGCGAAAAGCGTGCTGAAAAGGCTGTTCTTCAAGCTGTAACAAGTCCGTTGCTCGAAACTTCAATCAAGGGTTCAACAGGTATTATCCTTAACATTTTCGGTAAAAACGTTAGACTCCAGGAACCTGAAGAGGCTGCTGACGCTATTGCTGATTTCCTCGATGATGATGTTGAAATAATTACAGGTATCACACCTACTGATGACGAAGATCTCGGCGACAGCATTAGAGTAACTGTTATTGCAACAGGCGTTTCAGAAAATGAACCTGAACCTGAAAATGACAGAAGACTCGAAAAGAAGAGAAACGAAACAGTAGCAAGAAACGAGAGAATAGACAGAAACGAGAGAGCTGAAAGAGCTGAAAGAGCTGAAAGAATGGATAGAATGGATAGAAGCGAAGCTTCATATTCAAGAGAAAACGATAGGTACGGTTATTCAAATCGTGACTATGATGTAGATGAATATTCAAGACCTACAAATTCTTCAGCGAAGAG
>CADBRR010000057.1 GCA_902797145.1 uncultured Eubacteriales bacterium
AAATCCGTCAATTAAAAATACTCCGCTCGCAACCGTTATTATTGCAGAACCTATAAGCCCTATAACGGCAGGCCTTAACCCCGACATACAGCCTTTTATTATGTTGCTGCTTTTGAACTTTTCATAGAGTTTGGCAACTATGAGTATAACTATAAATGACGGCATAACAACGCCAAGCGTTGCGCATAACGCACCTAAAATCCCGCCTGTCGATGCGCCTATGTGCGTTGCCATATTTACAGCAAATGGTCCCGGCGTGCTTTCACTAATTGCGATAAAATCTACTATCTGTTCAATAGTTAGCCACTTGTGCGATAAAACCTCCTGCTCAATAAGCGGTAACATTGCATATCCACCGCCGAATGTGAATAAGCCAATTTTGAAAAATGTGAAGAATAGATCAATGTATATCATTTGTTTTCCCTCCTTGAAACGATTAAAGAGGATATAAGCCCCGTAATTGCACAGATTATTATAACTATTATTGCGTTAAGCTTTAATAACACTGTCGCTAAAAACGCAAAAGCGATTATAATATAAGAAATTGCGCTCGTTTTTGTTTTTTTAAACTGCTTGTACATCGAATATAAAGCTTTTATTATAAGCGCAAGCACACCTGATCGTATTCCCGAAAAAGCGTATTGAATTACTTCGTTGCCAGCAAATGCCTCAAGCGCAAACGATATTAAAAGTATTATGAAAAACGATGGCATAACTACGCCAAGCGTTGCGCATAATGCGCCAAGGAAACCGCATACCCTGTATCCTATGAACGTTGCAGCATTTATTGCAATAGGTCCGGGTGTCGATTCTGCTATCGCAATAATGTCGAGAATGTCACGCTCCTCTATCCATTTTTTGTTGTCAACTGTTTCTTTTTGAATAAGCGGTATCATAGCATATCCACCGCCGAATGTGAATAAGCCAATTTTGAAAAATATTATAAAAAGCTCAAAAGCTTTCTTCATAACCTGTCCTCCTAAAACAATATAAGAATAATATAAACTATGTTGTCAAAAAATGCAATAAAATTAAAAATAAAATCAATTTTGGCAAATAAAATTAAAAATATTTACAAATTAATCACAAAAACTATTGCAATTTTTGGATATAGGTTATATAATCAAATTGAACGAGTATCAAAACTTTAAAAACAGTTTAGATACAAATAAAATATTTAGGAGGCTTCGCAAAATGAAAAAATTTATGTCAGCTTTTCTTGCAGTAATTCTCGTTGTTGCATCACTCATTCCGATGACATCAATGGCAGCAAATGGGAAATTTACTGTAACAATCAAAGGTTATACACAGAACAGCCCGTCATCATATGTAACAATTGCAACAGCATATGTTCCTTATGGCGAAAACACATTAAGACTTGAATACCAGTGGAATGCTTCAAAGTATCAGTTTGATTTGGTTGCAACAAAGGGTGCAAGCTACATCTCAATCCCATCAAGTGCAAAGTCAATCAACAACCGTAATATGAACGGTGCATACCTTGAATACACAAGCGCAAAAACAGGCAGCGGTTCAATTACAAAGTATTTCACAGGCGGCAACGCAATTATGTCAAAGGACAAGAAGGTAACTATCAACCTCGTTAAAAACTCAAAGGTTGTTGCAAACTTCGTTGTTGATATGAGCTATACATCATACGGTGAATATGCTGTAAAGGCAGAAACATATCGTTCACAGATTACTCAGTTGCTTACAGACAACAGCTATGATCCTGATGAATTCAACTTCAACCAGCAGGTAAACACACAGTTTACATATGCAGGTTGCTCAGAAGTAAACTTCACAGTTGACGGTTCGGTTATCGTTCCTTCAAACCCGGTAGAATCACCTGCTCCTACAACAAGCCCTGTAGAATCGCCTGTTCCTACAACAGAACCTGTTGAAACAGAATATCCGTCAGATGGCGGCAAGTACACAGTCTATGTAAAGGGTTATGCTCAGCAGAGCCCCGATGATTTCATCAGCCTTGCAACAGCATTCGTTCCCAACGGCGGCAACACATTGAAGATCGAATATAAGTGGAATGCAGAAAAATATCAGTTTGATTTGGTTGCAACAAAGGGCGCAAAGTACATCACAATTTCTTCAGGCGCAGCTTATATCAATAACCGTAATATGAATGGCGTAACTCTTGAGTACACAAGCCCCAGCACAGGCAACGGCACACTTACAAAGTATCTCAACGGCAGCAGCGCTATCACATCAAAGGACAGAAAGCTCACTATCAACCTCATTAAGGATGCACAGGTTCTTGTAGCTTTCACAGCAGATATGGATTATGCAAACTATGGTGAATATACTGTAAAGGCTGAAACATTCCGTGCAGAAATTGAAAGATTCCTCGCTCAGAATAACTTTGCAGCAGAAGATTTCAACTTCGCTCAGCAGGCTATTACAAAGTTCACTTACACAGGTTGCTCAGCAGTAAATTTCTCAGTTGACGGTTCAGTTCTTGTTCCTGTAAATCCTGTAACACCTACTCCCACAGCTCCTGTTGATGACCCCACAAAGCCCGTTCCCACAGAAACATATAACGGCGGTTCAGGCAAGTGCTTGCTCAAGATTTATGGCTCAGGCGATAACTACTACGCATACGGCTATAACTATAAGAATCCGTTCTTGTACCATGTAGAACCCGGTAAAAACTATAAACTCCTCGCTCCCGAAGCTTACGGCATCGTTGCAAAGGAAGGCTATAAGTTCGCATACTATACAGCAAACGGAACAACTCCGAGAGCTGCTTTTACAAACGTTTATGTACCTGCTGGCTTCTCAGGCCTCACAATCGTTGCTTACTTTGAAGCTGTTGAAGTAACAAATGCAAAGACAAAGGTTGAATATGTTGACGAAGCAGGTCAGGTAGTAGCTACAGAAACATTGTCATTCTCAGGTAAGTACCTCGATAAGAAGATAATCACTCCTGTTGCTCCCGAAGGATATGAACTTATCGACACAAACAGCAAGACTGTTGTTATCGGCAGAGAAGAAACAGTTAAGTTCAAGGTTAAGGTTCTCGCACCTGTTATCGTAAAGCTCGTAGAAGTTGATGGCGCAGTTATCAGACCTACTGCAAATGTTGATGTTGCTAATATACAGTATATTTTGGTAGCTCAGGGCACATATTACACACGCAATGCAATGCAGCTCAGCTCAACATACACAGCAGTACGCACAGCGGATAAGTCATATACAGCTACAAACCTTACAGGCAGAACAGTATTCACAGTTTATATTAAGCTCTATGGAGAAGAAGGCAAGCTTGAATATGTAGAAGTAAATCCTATAGTTCCTCAGTTTATGGCAGAAGCAGGTTACATTAAGGTAACAGCAAATGCTAATGAAGTTGCTTCAATGGAAATGGCTAAGGGTACAGCTTTTACAAACATTACTGCCTTGCGTAACGCTCCTAATGCAGATAGTAACGTTGATGCAACAGTTGGTTACTTGATCCCCGGCGGCAATTATAAAGCTGATGAATTTAGCTTCGTATACTATGTAAAGATGTCAGACGGTGGCATTTATTATGGCGTTATAAGCGTTGATGATATAGTAGAAGTTGTTGGAAACAGAGTAATCTTCAATATTGATGTATTCGATTTCGATGTTGTTGATACAGCATTTGCTGCAAAGGGCGAATATACAGACTATTCAGCAGTTTCAACAGCAACAGGCAATGTTGATGTTACTTTCGGCGCAGGCACACTTGCAGGCGTAACAGCTGGCGATGCTGTAACAGTTGCTATCAAAACAGTTGATGGTAGATACTTCACAATCAATGCTACATCAGTAGTTGGTGAATAAATTAAAATGAATAAAGCTTCTGACCCGCACCTTAGGTGCGGGCTTTTTATAATAATTTTTATAACAATAGCGTTTTCGATTGTTTGCTTGGCGCTGCTTATAACAATGATTGCCGGTACAACTATTTTTAATTCGCTTTTTTCAAGCGGCAGCTTGTTTGGCGGATATGGAAGTTACTATCTCTCAAGCGCTTCGGCAGGAATTATATTGGGAATAGTTTTGGTACTTGCAATAGTAGGATATTTCCTTACGTGCGGTATACTCGCTATTAAATGGGCAAATAATGCGGATAAAGCAGGCGTGTTATTCGTATTCGGAATAATAAATGTTGTACTTACAGGATTGACAATTCTTATTTCGTTAGGCATAACATATTTGTTTTTGCCTGTTCCGATTTATTACCTCGTTGGCGCTTCACAGAACAGAAAGCAAGCTCGTACAATTAAAATGCAACAGTATCAGTCAATGAACGGCTACAATATGAACGCACAGCCTAATAGCTATAACCCTCAGAACAATTTCAATAACAATAACAATAACTACAACAATAATAATTATAACAATAATGGTTATAATGGCTGATAAAATGGCGGAAGCTTTTTTGTATTCATAAAATATTAAGCTTCAATACTGCTTGGAGATTCCAACCTAAACGGTGCAGTTGGTCGGTTTTGACTATGCAGGCGAAGACCAAAATAAAAGTCAGTTATAGGCTATCTAATTTTTATATAGCCTTATTTTGTTTCAATTTTTCACAATTTAAGTATGGTAAATATATAATATATATGCTATGATAATATCGAATGATTTTATATTAAGGAGGAAATTAAGCTATGAAAAAGCTGATTTCAGTAGTACTTGCTGTAGTTATGATGATGCTCCTTGTACCGTTTAGTGCAATGGCAGAAGAAAACATACAGCATATTAAAACAGAAGAGGAGCTTGTTGCTATAGATGAAGTTGTTGGTAATTTCGTACTTGACAACGACATCACAGTTAGCGCAGGTTTTGAACCTCTTACAATCGCAGTTGGCACAGTTCTTGATGGTGCAGGCTATTCAATCAAGGGCATTAACATGAGCTTTGGCGATTACACAAACATTGGTTTCATCGGTGTAAATGAAGGTACTGTAAAGAACATCAATGTTGAAAACCCGAACATCCTCGGCGGTGATCAGGTTGGCGGTTTCGTTGGCTGGAACGCAGGCAGAATTGAAAACTGTCACGTTATCGGCGGCCGTGTAATGGGCGTTATCGACACAACATATTCAGATCCTACTCAGATCGGTAACATCATCGGCGGTTTTGCTGGCGCAAACTATCCTACAGATAACGCAACAAACCCTGAAATTATCGGTTGTTCAGTAGTAGATACATATGTTGGCGGTTTCAGATCTATCGGCGGTTTCGTTGGTATCAACGCTGGTAAAATCGAACAGTCATATGTAAGCGGCGTTAGAGTAAACACAGAAGTTGAAAGCAACACTAAGTATATTGATTACTTCAAGAAGCTCATTGTTGACACAGGCAGAATGGCATTCAACTTTGTAGGCAACTTCGCAGCTGAAAATATCCCCGGCGCTACAATCACAAACTGCTACGCATATAACGGAAGCACATTCGGTATTGAAAACGTAGCAGGCTTCGTAGCACTCAACGTTGGTAGAATTACATTCGGTTATTCACATGGCGCAGTTAAGGGCGTTTCACTTGAATGGAATATCACAGGTACAGACGAAGATGGCGAATGGTATCAGATAGTTTCTTATAACACAAGAAATATCCATATGGCTATTTCAGCAGTTAAAAACTCAGGTTACACAGGAACAGGTTCAGCTGCAAACTTCTTCTTCCCCTCAGCATCAGGTTATGCTTCATCAAACGGCACAACAGCAGTTGCTGATATGACAAACAAGGACACATTCAGAGGTTTCGATTTTGATACAATCTGGACAATGGACAAGACTGTAAACAATGGTATGCCTTCATTTGCTCCGTTTGGCGTTTACTATAATGTAACATTCAAGTACGCACAGGACATCAACGAAGTTAAGAGAAACAACTTCACAGGCGTTGTAACAGTTAAGGTAGAAGAAGGCGCAGCAGCTCAGGCTCCTGCAATCCCCGAAATCGAAGGCGCAACATTTATCGCATGGGATAACGAGTTTGATTCAGTAACATCAAACCTCGAAGTTATCGCACTCTATTCAGTAGAAGTTTACGAAGTAACATTCGTTGACGGCGTAACAGGTGTTACACTTGCAACAGTTGAAGTTAAGTATGGCGATGCAGCTCCTGCACCGGCAGCTCCCGAACATGAAGGTTATGAATTCAAGGGCTGGGATAAGGATTTTGCAAGCGTTAAGGAAGATATGACTGTTACTGCAATCTATGAAAAGGCAGGAGAAGTTGAACCCACAATGTACACAGTAACATTCGTTGATGGTTTGACAAGTGAAACAATTGCAGAGGTTAAGGTAGAAGAAGGCAAGGCAGCAGAAGCTCCCGAAGCACCTGCTCATGAAGGCTATAAGTTCACAGGCTGGGATAAGGATTTTACAAACGTAACAGAAGATATGACAGTTACAGCTATCTACGAAGAAGTTATTGAACCCACAATGTACACAGTAACATTCATTGACGGTTTGACACAGGAAGTTATCGCAACAGTAGAAGTTGAAGAAGGCAAGGCAGCACAGGCTCCCGAAGCACCTGCTCATGAAGGCTATAAGTTCACTGGCTGGGATAAGGATTTCTCAAACGTAACAGAAAATATGACAGTTACAGCAATCTATCAGGAAAGCGTAATTATCGAACCGACAATGTACACAGTAACATTCGTTGATGGTTTGACAGGTGAAGTTATTGCAACAGTAGAAGTTGAAGAATACTATGCAGCAACAGCTCCTGAAGCACCTGTTCATGAAGGTTATACATTCAAGGGCTGGGATAAGGACTTTGAATCAGTAACAGAAGATATGACAGTTACAGCTATCTATGAAAAGATTGAAGTTTCAACTTCACTCCGTGGCGATGCTGACCTCAACGAAAAGGTAGAAGCAGCAGATGCAACAGTAGTTCTCCGCTACGTAGCAGATCTTGAAACACTCAACGATCAGCAGATGAAGAATGGCGATGCAAACCTCGACGGTGGTGTTGACAGCGCAGACGCTACATCAATCCTCAGATTCGTTGCAGGTCTTGGTTGGGACTAATAACTACTGAAACTTAATAAATAAATTAGGCAGGGCGTTCGCCCTGCCATTTATTGTTTTATGCAATATATGAAATATAAATTATAAAAGGTTTTCGCCTGCGCCCATCATGGGAATATCAACTGCCGTTGCATCTTCAAGGTGGAACATCATCATCTTATGCCCTGTTGTTTCGTTGTAAATTCCTTTGAGGTTAGGCATAGCATCAAGTGCCATTTTAGCATACTTTTCGTCAGTTTCAAATACTGCCCTGCCTGTATAACGGAGCCAATGTCCGTTCTGCTTGCAGGCTACTATCTCTGTTTTAGGATTAGCAATAAGCTGTTTGTATACATCCTTGAAATCACCAATGCCGAACATAACTTTTCCGTCGAATTCAAAATGTGCGCCGAGCGGACGAACCTTAGGCTGGTCACCATCTGCTGTTGCAAGGAAAAATACGCCTGCTTCCGTTAAAAAATCATTGACCTTACTCATATTGTACCTCCGTAAAATTGTTTAATTTTATAGTAATATTATGATAAAGCAAGAGAATAGCTTTTGCCAAGCCTTGATAATATTTCCTGAGTCTTTATAGAACCATCAAGGCATATAGTGTACCAACTCTTTTTGTTCATATGGTATGCAGGGAAGAACGACATTGAATCGACCGTATTTTCAACTTCTTCCTTTGGTATGCGAAGATTTAATATCTCGGTTTTGCCATCTTTATCTATATTTAACTTTGAATAATCTAAAACGCCTAAAAGCGCAAACCATTTGTTCGTATCGGACCGTCTAAGTACAGCATTTTTAGGAAATTTTGCCCACAAAAATTCGCATTCCGCTGCGTATTTATTCTTTGCATATGATATTATTTGCTTTGCCTGCTCGCTTCTAAACACATCACGCTCAAAGCAAGATAAAATTACGCTGTTTATAACAGATTCGTACTCATTTTTTATATCGCCTACGAACTGCCCCGAAGCGTTCTCCATAAGATGAAGCACGTATTCATCGCCTGTATCGTTGTCCGTAAGCTGAGAAAACATTTCGTTTTTGTCGTTTATAAAGAGTTTTAGCGTAAATTGATTTTTTAATATTTCCTTTTCGTATTCGTAGCCAAACTCACAATTTACAAACCCGAACTTTATTAGATTTTCTTTGATAACTTGCCTTGAATCTGTAAAAACAATATGCAATTTTATCACCACCTTATCTAAATTATATCATCACTAAAAAATATTAACAATATATTTATAAATATCGTTGACAGATTGACAGGACAGTTATATAATATAGTTGAACAATAATTCAACTGTCCAATCGTTCAACTGATATGTAAATTGAGGTGAAGAAAAATGGAATTATATAATGACGAACTTGATAGATGTGATTGCAATACGATACATGAGGAAGTAGTTGAGAAAGTTAGGAGCGATATGCCCGATGATGATTTGCTTATAGATATGGCGGATACGTTCAAGCTGTTTTGCGATTCAACGAGGGTCAAGATATTGTATGCGCTTATGAAAGCTGAAATGTGCGTATGTGATATATCGGTACTGCTTAATATGACGAAGTCGTCAGTATCGCATCAGTTGAGGATACTCAAAAGCGCTAACCTTGTAAAAAACAGAAAAGTTGGCAGAGTAGTTTATTATTCGCTTGCAGACGAACACGTAAGCACGATATTCAATCAATGTATGATTCATGTAGAAGAAAAATATTAAGGAGATAGGAATTATGAAAAAGAAGTTCAAAATGGAAAATGTAGATTGTGCAAACTGTGCTAACAAAATGGAATGTAATATCAAGAAGCTTGCAGGCGTAAACGATGCATCAATCAATTTTATGATGCAGAAGCTGACGATCGATGCAGACGATGAGCGATTTGAGGAAATTATTGAGCTTGTAGAAAAGGAATGCAAGAAAATTGATGCTGAATGCAGAATAGTAAGATAAAGCTATGACGAAGAAACAGAAACAAACTTTAATAAGGATTATAATTACGGCAGTGCTGTTTTTTGCACTGCTCGTATTGGGATATGTGGGAATTATCGAGAAAATTCCGTATAATATCGTATTGTATCTTATCCCATATGCAATTATAGGTTATGATATATTCTTAAAGGCTTTTCATAACATAAAGGGCGGAGATATATTTGATGAAAACCTATTAATGCTTATTGCAACTATTGCGGCATTCGCAATAGGTGAATATACTGAAGGGCTTGCGGTAATGTTTTTATATCAGATAGGGGAGCTGTTCCAGAGCTATGCGGTCGGCAAATCAAGAAATTCTATTTCATCGCTTATGGATATGGTAAGCGAATATGCAAACCTCTATGTTGACGGAGAGATTGAAAAAGTGTCGCCCGATGATGTGGAAGTAGGTTCTATAATTGTTATAAAGCCGGGCGAAAGAGTTCCGCTTGATGCGGTAGTTATTGACGGTACATCAATGGTAGATACATCAAGCTTAACAGGCGAATCCGTTCCAAGGCGAGTTAATGTTGGCGATGATATTATAAGCGGCTGCATAAATGGAAGCGGTACGATTAAAGCGCAAGTTACTAAAAGTTTTGAAAACTCTACTGTTTCAAGGATTCTCGAACTCGTTGAAAACGCAAGCGATAAAAAGGCAAAGACGGAGAACTTTATAACACGCTTTGCAAGGGTATATACGCCAGCGGTTACGATTGCGGCAGTTCTTGTTGCGATAATACCGCCTGTTATACTCGGTTATCCGTTTGATGAATGGCTTGAAAGGGCTTGCATTTTCCTTGTAATTTCTTGTCCGTGTGCGCTTGTTATATCAGTTCCGCTCGGATTCTTTGGCGGTATTGGCGCAGCGTCAAGGCGTGGAATACTCGTTAAGGGCAGCAATTATCTTGAAGCTGTGTCAAAGCTCGATACGGTTGTTTTCGACAAAACAGGAACGCTCACGAAAGGCGAATTTAAAGTTACTGAAATTATAGCTAACGACTGTTCAAAAGAAAAGCTAATTGAGATTGCGGCACACGCTGAAAGCTTGTCGAACCACCCGATAGCAAATTCTATAACAAATTCATTTGGTGGCGAAATAAATAGCGATGTTATAACCGATTATCATGAAATAGCAGGCAACGGTGTTGAAGCTTTTATAGACGGAAAGAGGGTTCTTTGCGGAAACGAAAAGCTTATGAAGAGTAATTCTATTCAATATAAGAGCGTTATGACGAGCGGAACTGTCGTTTATGTTGCATATGACGGAAAGTTCTTGGGAAGTATAGTAATTTCTGACGTTATAAAGGAAAATGCAAAGGAGTCTATTTCAAGAATAAAGCAAAACGGAGTGAAAAAATGCGTTATGCTGACAGGCGATCATAAGAGTGTTGCAGATGATGTTGCAAGCAAAATTGGGATTGACGAAGTTTATGCGGAACTTCTGCCGCTTGATAAGGTCGAAGTGGTCGAAAAGCTCCTCAAAGATGAGAATGATGACAATAAACTCGCTTTCGCAGGCGATGGCATAAACGATGCGCCGGTGCTTTCAAGGGCGGATGTTGGTTTTGCTATGGGCTCAATCGGTTCAGATGCGGCTATCGAGGCGGCGGATATAGTAATTATGGACGATGATATTGGCAAAATAGCTGATACTGTTTCAATTTCAAGGAAAACTATGCGTATCGTCAAGGAAAATATAGTTTTTGCGCTCGGCGTAAAGGCAATAGTTATGGTGCTTGGCGTGTTCGGTATTGCTAATATGTGGCTTGCGGTGTTCGCTGATGTCGGGGTTTCCGTTATCGCAATATTAAATTCTATGCGTATGCTGAAAAAATAATATATTTTAAAAATGTTGTTAAAACAACATACTTGCAAATCTCTTTATGTTACAATGTAGCTGAAAAAAGGAAAAGGAGATAAAAACCTATGGGAAATATAGCAGATGAAAGAACGGAAAAGATAAAAAGTTATCTCAAAAGGCTTAACGAGGGCGAGAGCATAGAAAGCGTTCGTGAAGATTTTGTCAAGGAGTTTAGCCAAGTTGATGCTACCGAGATAATGAAAGCTGAACAGGAGCTTATAGAAAGCGGAACGCCACTTGAAGAAGTTCAAAGGTTGTGCGATGTTCATTCTGCGCTATTTCACGAAACAGCTATTCATACAGCGAAAAAAATGTCGGAAGCAGAAAAGGCAGTTAAAAATCTTATGGATATGAAAGCTATGTTTCCCAAAAGGGATTACAGCAACAAGCAGGAGCGTTCTATTGAGCTTGAAGCGATTAAGGGGCATCCGCTCAACACGTTAAAGCGTGAAAACGATGCGCTTGCAATAATTATATCCGAGATTAAAAAAGCGATTGAAGAAAAGACGGATTTTTCCCAAAAGTTAGCCATATTGCGTGGAATATCGACCCATTATGCGAAAAAGGGAGACCTGCTCTATCCGCAATTAAAGGTTAAGTATGGAGTTACAGGTCCATCTGATGTTATGTGGACAGTCGATGATGAGATAAGGGACGAGATATCTTCTCTTGCCCAAGAGAACGCAAGGGGTGATAAGTGGTTTGACGACCTTTTAAAAGCTCTTACACGAGCTGAAGAGATGATTTATAAAGAGGAAAACATTTTCTTCCCGATATGCGCTGTAAATTTTGACGAACAGGAATGGGTTGGAATTTATAACGATTCAAAGGATTATCCCGATTGCTTCGGCATTCATTCGTATGTGTGGGATAAGGGCGAAGCGGAACAAAAGTGCGTTTCTGCGAATTATGACGGTGAAGTGGTTATGCCGGGCGGACATATGAGTGTTGAACAGATAACGGCACTATTTAATACTATTCCAATGGAAATAACGTTTATAGACAGCGATAATATAAACCGATTCTTCAACGAGGGTGAAAAAATGTTCAAGCGTCCGTCAATGGCGATAGATAGGGAAGTATTCTCGTGCCACCCACCGAAGATTGAACCGATGGTTCGTGCAATAATTGATGATTTCAGGGCAGGAAAGCGTGATGTAGTTCCCGTATGGATGGAAAAGGGCGGAAGAGATGTTCTTGTAAGATATATGGCAGTTCGTGATAGGAACGGAAAATATCTTGGTACGTGCGAGCTTGTGCAGGATATGGAATTTGCAAAGGAGCATTTTAAAAATCATTAGCTGAAATACTGGTATAATTAAAGGTATTTTGGAAAAAATTATATTACTGAAAATTATATTTTATAGGAGGCATTAAGATGAAATATTTTGTAAATGAAAACTGTATAGGTTGTGGACTTTGCGTATCAACCTGCCCCGAAGTGTTTGCGTTCACAGACAGCGGTTTTGCAAGGGCAGAAGAAAAAGATGTAAGCGATAAAGTTTTAAAAACTGCTGAAATGGCACGTGAAGGCTGTCCCGTAGAAGCTATTGAAAAAGCATAAAAAATAAAAAATTTAAGGAGGAAGTATTATGGCACGTTTTACATTGCCTCGTGATTTGTATCACGGAAAAGGTGCGCTCGAAGCGCTCAAGAATTTCAAGGGCAAGAAAGCAGTTATTTGCGTAGGCGGAGGTTCGATGAAGAAATTCGGATTCCTCGACAAGGCCGAAAGCTACTTGAAAGAAGCAGGTATGCAGGTTAAAATCATCGACGGCATAGAACCTGACCCCTCGGTTGAAACGGTTATGAAAGGCGCAGAGCTTATGCGTGAATTTGAACCCGATTGGATTGTTGCAATAGGTGGCGGTTCACCGATAGATGCTGCAAAGGCTATGTGGATTAAGTACGAACACCCCGATTGTACGTTCGAGGATATGTGCAAGGTATTTGCAATTCCGCAGCTTAGAACAAAGGCGCATTTCTGCGCTGTATCGTCAACTTCAGGAACTGCAACTGAGGTTACAGCATTCTCGGTTATAACGGATTATGAAAAAGGCATAAAGTATCCGCTTGCTGATTTTGAAATTACGCCCGATGTAGCTATTGTAGATCCTGAGCTTGCTCAGACAATGCCTAAAAAGCTTGTAGCGCATACAGGTATGGACGCATTGACACACGCAATAGAAGCGTATGTTTCAACAGCAAATAACGACTTTACAGATCCGCTTGCAATACACGCTATTGAGATGATTGAAAAATATCTCATTAAATCATATAATGGCGATAAGCAGGCAAGAGAGAGTATGCACAATGCTCAGTGCCTTGCAGGTATGGCTTTTTCAAACGCTTTGCTCGGAATAGTTCATTCGATGGCGCATAAGACAGGCGCAGCGTTTGCAGATTATGGCGCACATATAATCCATGGCGCAGCAAATGCAATGTATCTTCCCAAGGTTATTGCATTCAATGCAAAAGATGATACTGCAAAGAAGCGTTATGCCGATATAGTCGATTATATGGAAATTATCGACAAGAACGCAAGCGATGATGAAAAGGTAGATGCGCTTATAAAGTATATCCGCCATATGAACGAGGAACTTAATATTCCGCAGTGCATTATGCATTATGGTCAGGACAGCTATCCCACAGAACAGGGATTCGTTCCTGAAAACGTATTTTTAGATAGACTTCACGATATAGCAGTAAATGCAGTAGCTGATGCCTGCACAGGTTCTAACCCACGAAAGCCCTCTGTTGAAGAGATGGAAAAGCTGCTTAAATGCTGTTATTACGATACGGAAGTAGATTTCTGATAATATATAGTTTTTTATGTAGATTTACTTTATATTATTTGGTATAATAAACCTTGCAGGACAAAACTGCAAGGTAATTTTTTGAAATAAACACGAGGTGCGTTTATGCTGAAACTTAACAATGTATCATTCCTTGTAAATGACGAAGGTCAGGATAAGGAAATAATCCGCAATATAAACATAGAGATACCCGATAACAAACTCATAGTTGTTACAGGTCCTAATGGTGGCGGAAAATCAACGCTTGCAAGGCTTATCGCAGGCATAGAAAAGCCTACGCAGGGTAGTATTATATTCAATGGCGAAGATATAACCAATATGAGTATAACGGATAGAGCAAGGAAGGGAATATCATTTGCGTTCCAGCAGCCGGTAAGGTTCAAGGGCATTGATGTTATGGACCTTATAAGGATTGCGTCAGGCAAGCAGTTGTCGGTATCAGATGCCTGTCAATACCTTTCTTTAGTAGGACTTTGCGCAAGGGATTATATAAATCGTGAGGTAAACGCAAGCTTGTCGGGCGGCGAGCTTAAACGAATAGAGATTGCAACTGTTCTTGCAAGGGGCGCACAGTTGTCAGTTTTTGATGAACCCGAAGCAGGTATAGATTTGTGGAGCTTTAAGAACCTTATTGAAGTGTTTGAAAATATAAAAAAGACTATCAAGAACGGTTCAATACTCATTATTTCGCATCAGGAACGAATATTGAATATCGCTGATGAAATTCTTGTGCTCAAAAACGGTAAGCTTGAACATCAGGGCAAAAAAGAAGACGTTTTGCCGTTGCTGTTGGGTACGCAGTCGGCAGTTGTTGAATGCAATAAAAAGGAAGCATGGAAAGGGGAAAACATATGATGAAGCTTGACGAAATTCAGAAAAGACTTCTTGAAGAGGTAGCGGATTTGCACAATGTGCCCGAAGGTGCTTTCAATATCCGCTCAAACAGCGAAGCGGTTGGAAGAAAATCAACTGCTAATATTGAAATTGTTCCTAAAAAAGACGTTGCAGGAATTGATATTCATATAAAACCGTTTACGAAAAACGAAAGCGTGCATATACCTGTTGTTATGACGCAGAGCGGTCTTAAAGAGCTTGTATATAACGATTTCTATATCGGCGAAGGCGCAGATGTCGTTATCGTTGCCGGCTGTGGAATTGATAATTGCGGAACGCAGGATTCGGAACATGATGGAATACATAGGTTCTTTGTCGGCAAAAACGCTAAAATCAAGTATGTAGAAAAGCATTATGGTTCAGGCTCAGGAAGCGGTAAGCGCATACTCAATCCCGGTACGGAAGTGTATCAGGAAGAGGGAAGTATGGTTGAAATGGAAATGGTTCAGATTAAGGGCGTTGACGATACTGAAAGAACAACTACTGCCGAACTCAAAGCCGGCGCAAGGCTCGTTGTTCGTGAAAGGCTTATGACGCATGGCAGCCAGAGGGCTATAAGCACATATGTTGTTTCGCTCAATGGTGAAGGTTCAAGCGCAGATGTTGTATCACGCTCAGTTGCAAGGGATAATTCGTTCCAGAAGTTCGATGCAAAAATCGTGGGTAACGCTGCCTGTCAAGGTCATACTGAATGCGATTCTATTATTATGGATAACGGTAAGATTCTCGCTGTTCCGGGACTTGAAGCTAATTGCCTCGATGCAGCACTCGTTCACGAGGCGGCTATCGGCAAAATTGCAGGCGACCAGCTAATTAAGCTTATGACGCTCGGCTTAACAGAACAGGAAGCCGAAGAACAGATTATAAACGGATTCTTGAAATAATGTTTTTCCCCGATTTACAATAAGTCGGGGATTTATTTATTTATATTTTCGTGGTATAATAAAGAAAACATCGTGGAATTCGGGATTTATGAAACTCTCACGCAAACAGTTTAATGAGGTGACACAAAATGAATAATGGTTCATAGCCCTCGACATTTTTTGTGCATGAAGTCGATATAATCAAAACAAATATAGATAAAACAATATAAACTATTGATTTTTTCATAATTTGACCTCCTATAATTTATTTTAGGCAGAGCAAATTAAAAAAATATGCTCCGCCATTTTAATATTATTAAATTACTTTGTCGGGTTTTGAACGACACCAACATACATTGGCATGTTGTCCGAGCCTGTTACAACGACTATGAACGGTCTGTCAAAATCGAGCGAATAGTTTATCAGCGGTATTGCGGAGTTGGTTTGATAGAACTGCTCCGTATACGACGCTGCTTTACAGCCACGCTCGTTTACTGTAAGCGTTGATGCTGAAATGTAATCGCTTATGTATGTACTTCCGTTTGCGTGCGTCAATTGTGAAAAATCCGCCTTATCGCTATCGAATACATCGGTTATGCCGTTGCTTTTTAAAAGTGATGACAAGTCGTTTTCTTGCGATATTGTAAACTTGGGCAAACCAAGATTGACATCTCCATATAAATCTTTGTTTTTATATTTTGATTTATCATTATCGAGTATGAATTTTGTAACGGATTTAGAAACATCATTTATGCTTTTTCCCTCTTCGGGCAATATATACCATATGCGTGCGCCCTGCGCATATCCGTTTGACATTTCATCGCAAATTGCCTCAAAATCATCGCCTGAATAATATTTTCCTATGCCTATGGGCTTATACATAAATGTGCAGTTTACATAATTATTTTGAGATATATAAAACGCTGCGGTCTTGTTATGCGATTCATCGAATTTGTTTTGAAACTCACCCTCGAAATACTGCGTTGTAGCAATCATAATGCTTGTATCGCTATCCATATGCTTGCCCGATTTAGCGATTTTTCCGAACGTATTTTCCTTTATCCAATTATCAAGCGCCTTATTATATTTATGTGAACCCATTTTCCCACTATACGATTCGCCATAATACTTTTCACAAAGCGTTGTGAGCGTATCCATATTGTAATTATTATTATCGCTCAAAAACAGCGCATTTGCAAGGCGAACCTTGAAATTTTCGCTATCCTGATAATTCGTCCTGAACATAATTTTAGCATTATTTTCTATTGACTCGACGTCATCGCCAAGAAAATCCAATATCTGCGACTTTGATTTTCCATCGGCAATTGCTGACGTTATCGCAAGCGACATATAAATGTTTGTCGGGGAAATCAGCATATTTTCGTTTTCATAACCGCTCAAATAATCGCATATGAACTTTTGATAAAACGCATTTATGTTTTCGCTGTATGAATGTGAAACTCCATCAAAGTAATCAGGATATTCAACGTGCGTTAGCGCAAAGGACGGAAGCGGATTTATGCTTGATATTATAAGAACTACTGCAAGTAAAAACGCAAGGAAGCTCGCCCCAAGCTTTAACCCGATTGGCGTTTTTTTGTATATGCGTTTTATAACGCTTTGCTTTCTCTCGATTTGCCTTATAGAATCGGCTTTTTCAAGAATATCATCACGAAGGAAATCAATGCTTTCATATATTTTGTTATCTAAGTCTTTCATATAAAGTAACCCTCACTTTCAAGATATTTTTTGAGTTCCTTTCTCATTCTATAAAGTGAGCTCTTGACTTGCGACTGAGTAGACCCTACATATTTTGCAATATCGCTTATGGAATCCATAAAATAATATCTGCATACGAAAATATTGCGTTTTTCGGGTTCTATTTTGTCGAGAAACTCATTTATTTTTGATGCAAGCTCCTTTTCTTCAAACAAATCCTCAGTTGTTTTGCCCGTTATATCGCTTATCTCGTAAAGCGTTGTTTTGTAATTGTTAGATATTCGCTTTTTGCTCGTGTTCATACGGTATCTGTCAATTGCTGACTGCCTGACTATTCGTGCAAGGTATGCTTTTAGCGATACGGGTCTTGTGGGCGGAACTGCATTCCATATTTTTAGATATGTATCGGATACGCATTCCTCGCAATCGGACTTGTCATGGAGAATGTTGTGCGCAATCTTCATAAGGTATTTTTCATAACGGTTTTTCGTATGAACTATTGCGTCCTCGTTCCTCTCAAAATATAAATTTATTATATCTTCATCTTCCATATCTTTGTGTCCTTTCGGTTTATTGTAAAGCCTTTACACTATTATAGACGAAAATCGTTGCTTGTGGTTGCACTTTTGGTCGCAAGAACAAAAAATATATCATTTAAATCACAAAAATATTGTATATTCATCTTGAAAATAATTTTTGCATATGTTAATATATAGATGTACGGTATTACATTGCAGATTTTGTACCCGTACAAACCAAAAACATTTTTTTCTCCTTTTTTTAAATAACAGGACAGAGGTACCCCCCAGTGCCTCTGTTTTGTTGTAAATTTGAGCTGTATTTAAATATCAGATGATAGTAAAATGAGTTAAAAATTATGGTATAATAAATAATTGACTTATATGAGCGTTTAGGAACATTAAAATATTATTTTTATGTTTTCTATGCTTTTACAAGGGGAGGGGGTTAGGGGAGGACCTTAGCTTTGAGCTGCAAAGGTATGGTCCTCCCCTCTATTAATTAACTATAATATATTTTTTTAAATTGTTTGCGTTTGCTGCGAAAAAATGCTAAAATGTATAAAAGGCAGTCAAGTGAGGTTATCTTGTTAGGCTGTCTATGGAGGTGTATGATGGAAAATAAAATAGAGGTAATTCTTCGTTCGAGCAAGCTTAAAAAATTGCTGTTTTCAAGGATTCCCGATTTTCATGAGAAGCATAATCTGAAAAAAATCGAGGTTGATATTCTTTTCTTCCTCAAAAATTCCGATGATATGGATACTTCAAGCGATATTTGTCGTGAACTTAGACTAAATAAGGGTCATGTTTCTCAGGCGATGGAATGCCTCGTGAAAAACGATTATGTCACCGCTAAACCCGATTCTAATGATAGGCGTTATATACATTATTCACTTACAAATAAGGCGCTCGATGCTGTTGATATGCTTATGCAAGCATGGATTTCTATCCGTGATAGGGTGTTCGAGGGAATTAGCGATAAGGAAATTATCCAGTATAAACAGATTTCCGATAGGATTGAACGCAATATCGAAAGCGTCCTTGATGATTACACGGAGTGATACTCCGTGGAGTAGTACTCCGTGGACTGATGCTCCGAGAATTATTTTTAATTTCTATTGACAATGTTTTATATATATATTAAAATAAGTTTGAATTTAAACTAATCTCTTATGGGATTAGTTTTTTAAAGCAGAATGGAGTCGTGAAAGGAGAATATAATGCTCAAAAGACTTGTTGCGTGTATAAGGGAATATAAGCTTCCTACAATACTGACATTTGTTTTCATACTTGGCGAGGCAGTAATGGAAACGCTTATACCATTTTTGACGGCTGACCTTGTAAACGATATAAGGGCAGGCATAGAGATAGGTGAGGTAATAAAGGTAGGCATTATAATAGTAATAATGGCTATAATATCGCTTGCTTGCGGAGCTATTGCAGGCAGAACGAGTGCGAAAGCATCGGCAGGCTTTGCAAAGAACCTGCGCCATGATATATTTGCGAAAATACAGACTTATTCTTTTGAAAACATAGATAAGTTTTCGTCGTCATCGCTTATAACGAGATTGACGACAGACGTATCAAACGTTCAGCTTGCGTTTATGATGGTTATAAGGATTGCTATTAGAAGTCCGTTTATGTTGATTTTCTCGGTAATTATGGCATATGTTATGGGCGGTGCGCTTTCAACGTGCTTCGTTGTAGTAATTCCTGTGCTTGGGTTTGGCTTGTTTATGGTTGCAAAAAAGGCAATGCCAAGGTTCAGGGCAGTATTCAAAAAATACGATACGCTCAATGAATCAATCGAAGAAAATGTCCGTGCGATGCGTGTTGTAAAGGGTTTTTCAAGGGAAGAATACGAGAAAAAGAAGTTTACAAGGGAAGCCGAAAGCATAAGGGACGATTTTACAAAGGCAGAAAGAATAGTTGCGCTCAACTCCCCGATTATGCAGCTTTGCTTGTATTTTGATATGGCATTTGTACTGCTTGTAGGCTCCCGAATGGTAATTACAGGTCAGGGAATTGATGTGGGTCAGATTTCTGCAATGTTGACATACGGATTCCAGGTTCTTATGTCGCTTATGATGCTTTCAATGGTATTCGTGCTTATCACAATTTCAACTGAATCTGCAAAGAGAATAAGCGAAGTACTCGATGAAGTTCCTGCGCTTACAAATCCTGAAAATCCCGTTATGGAAGTAAAAGACGGTTCTATTGATTTTGATAATGTAAGCTTTAAGTATTCAAAGGCTGCAAAGAAGTTTGCGCTTTCAAACATCGACCTGCACATTAAACCGGGTATGACGGTAGGCATAATCGGCGGTACAGGTTCGAGTAAATCATCGCTTGTTCAGCTTATACCGAGGCTTTATGATGTTACGGAGGGTTCGGTTAAGGTTGGCGGAATAGATGTAAGGAAATACGATATTGAAGCGCTCCGTGAAGCCGTTTCAATGGTTTTGCAGAAAAACCTTATTTTCTCAGGAACAATAAAGGATAATCTCCGCTGGGGCAACGAAAACGCAACGGATGAAGAACTCGTTGAAGCTTGTAAGCTTTCTCAGGCTGATGAGTTTATAAAGCGTTTCCCCGATGGTTATGATACTATGATTGAACAGGGCGGAACGAACGTTTCAGGCGGTCAGAAACAGAGATTGTGCATCGCACGTGCATTGCTTAAAAAGCCGAAAATACTTATTCTTGACGACTCAACAAGCGCAGTTGATACAAAGACCGATGCCCTTATAAGGCAGGGATTTAAGCAGTTCTTGCCCGAAACGACAAAGATTATTATTGCGCAGAGAATTGCGTCGGTTGAAGAATCGGATTTGATTCTCGTTATGAATAACGGCACTATCGAAGCAGCCGGCAAACATGATGATTTGCTCAAATTCAATAAGATTTATCGTGAGGTTTATGAACAGCAGACGAGGGGAGGCGAAGAAAATGAGCAATAACAATTCTTCAAAAGCTCCTAAAAGGCAGATGCCAAAGCACGTTTTTAAGGCAGGCGTTTTTAAACGACTTCTTAAAATGCTGTTTAAGTTCTATCCTAAGATGGTTCCGATTACGATATTCGGAATAATATTTACTGCCGTTGCATCGGCTATTCCTGCCGTATTTATGCAGAATGTAATTTCACTTATAGAAAAGTGGCAGCCTGTTGGCGATTGGGCGCTTGCAAGTCAGGAAATTGTTCCTAATGTAATGGTGCTTATCGTTATGTATGTGCTTTCTATAATTTCAATGACTGTTGAAACACAGTTAGTTGCTATAATTACTCAGGGGTTCCTCTCAAAGATGCGAACAACGATGTTTGAGGGTATGCAGAATTTGCCGATTAAATATTTCGATACGCATAAGCATGGAGATATTATGAGCTACTATACTAACGATATAGATACGTTAAGACAGCTTATCTCGCAGTCGCTCCCGACTATCGTTAGGGCTGGCGTTATCGTTATAAGCGTATTGTTTATAATGATTTATTATAGCTTATGGCTTACACTTATCGTTCTTTTGGGCGTTGTCGTTATGCTTTTCGTTTCAAAGAAAGCGGGCGGAGGTTCAGCTAAATATTTCATAAGGCTTCAGGCAGCGGTTGCAAAGCAGGAAGGCTATGTTCAGGAAATGATGAACGGTCAGAAGGTCGTAAAGGTTTTCTGCCATGAGGACGAATGTCAGGAGAATTTCGATAAGCTTAACGAAGCGCTCTATGAGGATAACTATTCTGCACACGCATACGCTAATATGTTAGGCCCGATAATTCAGAATATCGGCAATACCCTCTATGCTGTACTCGCTATTGTCGGCGGTGTGCTGTTGCTTGCAAAAGCTCCTAATTTGAGCATTTCGGGAATGGCATTTGACATTAGTATAGTAATTCCGTTCTTGAATATGACGAAACAGTTTACAGGAAATATAAATCAGCTTTCACAGCAGATTAACTCAATCGTTATGGGTCTTGCAGGCGCAGAAAGAATTTTCGGACTTATGGACGAACAACCGGAAGAAGATAAGGGCTATGTAACGCTTGTAAACTGCAAGGTAGATGAAAACGGAAATATTAGCGAAGCTGACGAGCATACAGGCAAATGGGCATGGAAGCATCCGCACGGCGATGGAACGCTTACATATACGCTTTTGCGTGGCGATGTTAGAATGACGGATGTCGATTTTGAATACGAAAAGGGCAAGCCTGTTCTTCATAACGTTACCGTTTATGCAGAACCCGGTCAGCAGGTTGCGTTCGTTGGCGCAACGGGCGCAGGTAAAACGACAATTACAAATCTTATAAATAGATTCTATGATATTGCAGATGGCAAGATAAGATATGACGGAATAAACATAAATAAGATTAAAAAGTCGGATTTGAGGCGTTCGCTCGGCATAGTTTTGCAGGAAACGAACTTGTTTACGGGTACTGTTATGGATAATATCCGTTATGGCAGGCTTGAAGCAACGGACGCTGAATGTATAGAGGCTGCAAAGCTTGCAGGCGCTGATGATTTTATAACACGACTTCCGAACGGTTATAATACCGAGCTTTCAAATAACGGCGCAAACCTTTCACAGGGTCAAAGACAGCTTATAGCTATCGCAAGGGCAGCGGTTGCAGATCCGCCTGTTATGATTCTTGATGAAGCTACTTCAAGCATTGATACGAGGACGGAAGCTATCGTCCAAAAGGGTATGGATAAGCTCATGGAGGGCAGAACGGTATTCGTTATTGCGCATAGGCTTTCAACTGTTATGAACAGCGATGTTATAATGGTTCTTGATCACGGAAGAATTATCGAGCGTGGCAACCACGAAAAGCTTATCGCAGAAAAGGGTACGTATTATAGACTTTATACTGGTGCATTTGAGCTTGAATAAGTTAATTTAAAGGCTGTTTGCAATAACGCAAACAGCCTGATTTTATGTTGATGTAAGCAAGCCAATTCTTGATGAAATAAGATTTTTTAACATATCTTGCTTTTTAGGCGGAATAAAATCCCTCTCGCATTCCTGAATGTACTTTTCCTGCATAGAAACGATTTTTTTTAATAATATTATCAGCTGATTTTTCAGCTAATCCAATAGCTTTTGAAAACTTAATAAAATCACTTCGCCTTAAATTCCTGTTTTTGCCATTGAGCGTCAGCGCAAGCTCGTCTAAATCATTCTTAAGAATTATTGATACGGGCAGAAGATCGTATGCAGGCGAGAGAACATATTCGCCATTTGTTTTTATAAGCGATAAATTTTTAAGGTGCATATCGGAATTCCCACTTGCATAGGAAAATACAATTCGCATAAATAATTCCGATAAATCAAGACCGCTCCTTGAAGAATATTTATCTATTATTTTTGCGCATCGTTCATAAGATGCGTGATATTTTTCTTCCGTTAGCTTGTTTGAAAGCTGGCAGAAATCTTCCATAGCATATTTTTCAACTTTATTTTTACTAATATTTCTATCTATTCGCTTTGTTATATATGCAAAAGAAGAGTTGAGCCTTATAAGCGCATATGGAACTGTTTTTATGCCTGTAATTTCAGCCATATACATTGATATAAATTCAAGCTCAGGGAGGTTTTCGTATTCTTCGGTCTGAGGCTTGAGAATATACCCTGTCGGATAATTTACAAGTGTTAAGCGAGGTTTTTTAGATAGCATATCAAGATGAAGTGAAAGCTTCTTTTGAACTCCGGGAACTGTGAGCCCATGCGATATATAATCGTTTGCAAGCTGTTCAATTTTCGCCTCAGATAAATCTATTTCGGGGATAATTTCTGTACCGAAAAAACGCTTTATACAGCTTTTGTGCCACATAACCGATTTTTCATAATCGCTTGCGGTATCTTTTATTTGTTCAGAACAATTAAGGCATTTCATACTTTATCGCTCCTTATAGACACATTCCCTATCGGGTCTTGACACG
>CADBRR010000058.1 GCA_902797145.1 uncultured Eubacteriales bacterium
GCAAAAGTTCGCCTGTTTCCATATCAACGGCAGAGAACGTAACGTTGATTTCATAGTCAACCTTTGCAGATACGACGCCAGCAAACAATGACATAATCATACATAATGCCAATACAAAACTGATTTTTTTCATAACTATTACCTCCTAATTCTATGTTTGTTATAATTATACCATAACATTATATAGTCGTCAATACATTATTCGACTTATTAATATGATATATCATTTAATATATAATAACAATACAATAACAGTTTTCAAGTTATTGTGCTTATACCGATAAACGAACAAGAGGAACAAAAATGATAATACATATTGCACTATTTGAAGATATGCAGCAACATTCTGATATGATAGCAAATTCGCTTAACAAGTGGGCATATGCAAACGGGCGTGAATTTAAGATTAAAAATTACAATTCGCCTATGGGATTCAATGAAGATGATGCAAACAAATTCGATTGTATTTTCCTTGATGTAAAACTACCCGATCAGGACGGAATATCATTCGCCCACGAAATCAGAAAAGTAAACCTCAACGTTCCTATAATATTTATATCAAATTATATTGAATATAGTCTTTTGGGATATGAGGTAAATGCGCTTAGATTTCTCAATAAAAGCAGTACCGACTTTGACGACAAGATAAACGAATGTATGAGCTATGCCGTATCAATAATTGAGTCAGGAATCAATAAAGGTTATACAATATCCAGTAATAAGGAATACATAAGCGTTGCATATCGTGAAATATTATACATAACCATAAGGGATCATATTCTGACATTCTGTACGCAAAACGGCAGTTACAGCGAAAGGAACTCGCTAAAATCCATTTTATCGAAGCTCCCTGCGCAATTTATACAATGTTCACGCTCCAACATAGTGAATATATGGCACATTGCACGCATTTATCCTGACATGATAAAAATGCGCAACGGCGATGAAATACCGCTCACCGGTAAATTTACGACTTCCGTACTCAAAGCATATTCACAATATTATTGACTTTAAAAATCAATTGACAAAACGCCTCACAGGTATTATATTAAAATCAATAATAACATTTGGTGGAGGCAATATGCAGTACAGACTTGATAAATATGCGAACAAAATTTCTATTTTAGGATATGGTTGTATGCGATTTACGCAATCGGTAGGCGGAGTGAACATACAAAAAGCCGAAGAAGAGATAATGCGTGCATATGAAAGAGGCGTAAATTATTACGACACAGCGTACATATATCCGGGAAGTGAGGCAGCGCTTGGAGAGATACTTGAAAAGAATAACATTCGTGACAAGGTATATATTGCAACAAAGCTCCCCCATTATCTTATAAAGAATGCAGAGAGCCTCGAAAAATATTTCAAGGAGCAATTAAGGCGGTTAAGGACCGACCATATAGATTATTATCTTATGCATATGCTGACCGACGTCAAGACGTGGGAAAGGCTCAAAGAATTAGGCATAGAAAAATGGCTTGAAGACAAGAAAGCATCGGGTGAAATTCGCCAAGTTGGTTTTTCATATCATGGCAACAGCGATATGTTCATAAAGCTAATTGACAGTTACGAGTGGGATTTTTGTCAGGTTCAATACAACTATCTTGACGAACATTCACAAGCAGGGGTTACAGGCGTAAAATATGCTTCTCAAAAAGGACTTCCAATAATCATAATGGAACCATTGCGTGGCGGAAGGCTTGCAAACAATCTACCGCAGGAGGCAGTAAACGAGTTTAAAAAGTTTGATTCAAATTGTTCGCCCGCAGAATGGTCGTTTAGGTGGTTATGGAATCAAGAGGAAATAACTTGTGTTCTTTCGGGTATGAACTCAATAGAAATGATAGAAGAAAACACACGCTCTGCTGACGAAGCAAATGCGAACGAATTTTCTAAAAATGAATTTGATTTAATTTCACGAGTAGTAAAAATAATCAATTCAAAGATGAAAGTAGGCTGTACAGGTTGCAGATATTGTATGCCATGCCCACAGGGAGTTGATATACCGGGAATTTTTTCTGCATACAACAGGCGATACTCTGACGGAAAATTCAAAGGTCTTGCAGACTATGTAATGTGTACGACGATACGAAAGGATTCAACATCTGCATCAAACTGTATAAAGTGCGGAAAGTGCGAGAAGCATTGTCCACAGCATATTGAAATACGAACGCAGCTTGAAAACGCAAAGAAGGAATTTGAGGGTATAGCGTTCAAAGTTGGCAGCAAGGTAATAAAGAAAATAATGAAGTATTGACACTGTTATTTACAAAGAGTATAATAATTACGGATAAAGTCCCGACAGTTCGTTTGCGCCATCCTGTCGTTAAATAAAACCAGGGCATCTGTAAGTATAAAGAGATTATACTTTTATTTGTGATACAGGTGCGTCTGCGTATGGCAGGCGCATTTATTTTATTATTTGAGGTGGAGTAAAAATGTATCTGCTTAAAACATCGGCTGAATTTGACAGCGCACATTTTTTATATGGTTATAATGGCAAGTGTTCAAACATACATGGGCATCGCTGGAAAATAGAAGTATCAGTTTTATCCGAAAAGCTTATTGAAAGTGGCGAGAAGCGTGGAATGGTAATAGACTTTGGCGATTTAAAGAAAATCGTCCGTTTGCTTGCGGACAGCTTTGACCATGCACTTATATATGAAAAGGGTTCGCTTAAAGAAAATACAATTTTTGCGTTAAAAGATGAGGGATTTAAAATAATCGAAGTTGATTTTCGACCGACAGCGGAGAATTTTGCAAAGCATTTTTATGATTATTTTGCGGATAAAGGGCTTTTAGTTGAAAGCGTTACAGTATATGAAACGCCTGAAAACTGCGCTATATATAAAGGAGAGAGATAAATGCTACCGGTAGTTGAAAAATTTGTAAGCATAAATGGAGAAGGTCCTTGCGCCGGGGAGCTTGCAGTATTTATAAGATTCAAGGGTTGTAACCTTAATTGTTCCTACTGCGACACTAAATGGGCAAATGAACAAGATGCGCCTTATGAAAATATGTCGGTTGCGGATATTTTAGATTATGTCACACAAACAGGCATATATAATGTAACACTTACGGGTGGCGAACCGTTGCTTCACGATGAATGCAAAGAGCTTATAGATGTTCTTATAAAGAATAAACATCGAGTTGAGATAGAAACAAACGGAAGTATAAGCTTGAAAAAATTTGCTGAGTTGGAATGCGTTCCTGCATTTACGATGGATTACAAGCTACAATCGAGCGGAATGGAAAAATTTATGGATATGGATAACTTTTCGCTACTCAAAAAGCAGGATACTGTAAAATTCGTATCGGGAAGCATTGAAGACCTTAAAAAAGCGAAGGAAATAATCGAAAAATATAATCTCATAAATCGTTGTCACGTATATATTAGTCCTGTTTTCGGAGCGATAGAGCCTGCCGATATAGTGGAATTTATGAAAGACAACAAATTAAACGGTGTAAGAATACAATTACAGCTTCACAAATTCATATGGGACAGCACAAGGAGGGGAGTATAATGGATAGAGATGCTATTGAATATCATATTCATGGACTTTTAAAGGCTATTGGTGAGAATCCCGACCGAGAGGGGCTTAAAGAAACCCCTGCAAGGGTTGCAAGAATGATTGAAGAGGTTCTTGAAGGGCAGCAATACACAAATCATCAGATTGCCGAGATGTTCTCAAAAACGTTCGAGTCGGAATGTCCTTCCGATATGGAAAACGCAGTTGTTGTCAAGGATATAACGGTTTTCAGTTATTGTGAACATCATCTTGCGCTAATGTATGATATGAGCGTAAACGTTGCATATATACCGCATGGAAAAGTTCTGGGGCTTAGCAAGATTGCAAGGATATGCGATATGGCAGCAAAGCGTTTACAGCTTCAGGAAAGGCTCGGAAAAGATATTGCGCAGATAATATCAGAGGCGGCAGGAACACCCGATGTAGGCGTTATGATTCAAGGTTGCCACAGTTGTATGACGGCACGAGGAATAAAAAATTCAAACGCAAAGACGGTTACGGGAACATATATGGGTGCGTTCCGCACAAATTCTGAGCTTAAAGACCTTATAAAATTCAACTGAGGAGTTAAATATGAAAGCATTGGTTTTATTTAGCGGTGGTGTTGACAGCACTACTTGCCTTGCGATAGCGATAGATAAATACGGAAATGACAATGTTATTGCGCTTTCGCTTTATTATGGGCAAAAGCACAGCAAGGAGCTTGAATGTGCAAGGAAGATTGCATCATATTATGGGGTTGAACATATCGAGCTTGACCTTGCGCCAATATTTGCAGGAAGTGATTGTACACTTCTTAATGGTTCCGATAAGGAGATACCGAAGGAAAGTTATGCTAAACAGCTTGAAAAAACTGACGGAAAACCTGTTTCAACATATGTTCCGTTCAGAAACGGACTTTTCCTTTCCTGCGCTGCGAGCATTGCATTATCAAACGATTGCTGTGAAATATATTATGGTGCGCACAGCGATGATGCGGCAGGGAACGCATATCCCGATTGCAGCGGAGAGTTCAACGAAGCGATAAACAAGGCAATTTATCTTGGAAGTGGTTGTCAGGTTAAAGTAACAGCTCCGTTTATAGGTATGAACAAAGCTCAGGTAGTTGCAAAAGGGCTTGAACTCAATGTTCCTTATAACCTTACATGGAGTTGTTATGAAGGTGGCGATGTTCCATGCGGAGTATGCGGAACGTGTCGTGACAGGATAGCGGCATTTGAGGCAAACGGCATTCAAGACCCGATTATGAAAGGAGTAAACGCATGAGCGGAAGAAATGATAACGAAAAGGGAAGTATAACGCTTCTTGGCAATAACAATACAAAATATTCATTTAATTATAATCCGTCCGTTCTTGAAACATTCCCGAACAAGCATAAGGATAACGATTATTTTGTAAAGTTTAACTGCCCCGAATTTACAAGCCTTTGCCCGATAACAGGTCAGCCGGACTTTGCAACGATTTATATTTCATACGTTCCCAACGAAATAATGGTTGAAAGCAAGTCATTGAAGCTTTATCTTTTCAGCTTCCGCAACCATGGCGATTTTCACGAGGACTGCGTAAACATAATTATGAAGGATTTAATAAAGCTTATGAATCCCAAATATATCGAAGTGTGGGGAAAATTCCTGCCTCGTGGCGGAATTTCAATCGATCCTTACTGCAATTACGGTATGAAAGGCACAAAGTGGGAAGAAGTTGCTTTCGATAGGTTAGCCCACCACGATATGTACCCTGAAAGCGTAAATAACAGATGATATATTATCGTTGAAAAAAACAAGCCTATATGGTATAATCTGTAAGAATGATAATTTTGAAAGGAATTTTTTAATATGGATATTCGTCAGGAATCATTAAAAAAGCATTATGATTGGAAAGGAAAAATCGAGGTTATATCACGTGTTCCGATAGCAACACGACAGGATTTGTCGCTTGCATACACGCCCGGTGTTGCAGAACCCTGCCTTGAAATCCAGAAAGATGTAAACAAGTCATACGACCTTACAAGGCGTTCAAACCTCGTTGCTGTTATAACAGACGGTACAGCAGTTTTGGGGCTTGGCGATATTGGACCCGAAGCAGGTATGCCCGTTATGGAGGGCAAGTGTGCGCTTTTCAAGGAATTTGCAGATGTTGATGCGTTCCCGCTTTGCATAAAGAGCAAAGATGTTGACGAAATAGTAAGGACAATTTATCTTATATCGGGTTCTTTCGGCGGAATAAACCTTGAAGACATAGCAGCGCCTCGTTGTTTTGAAATAGAGGAAAGGCTCAAGAAGATGTGTGACATACCGATTTTCCATGATGACCAGCACGGAACAGCTATCGTCGTTGCAGCAGCGCTTATAAATGCGCTCAAGATAGTAAAGAAAGATATGGATAAAATCGAAGTGGTTATTAACGGCGCAGGTTCAGCAGGTGTAGCAATAGCAAAGCATCTTATGAACATAGGCGTTAAAAACATTCTCATGGTTGGCAGAAACGGTATTCTCTGTGAAGGCGATACTTCCCTTAACGCTGCAAAGGCTGAAATTGCTGCAATAACAAATCGTCAGCACAAGACAGGTTCGCTTGCAGACGCTATGCGTGGCGCTGATGTATTCATTGGCGTATCGGCTCCCGGCGTTGTAACGCAGGATATGGTTCGTTCAATGGCAAGCGATGCTATTGTTTTCCCGATGGCAAACCCGACACCCGAAATTATGCCCGACCTCGCACTCGAAGCAGGCGCAAAAATCGTAGGTACAGGCAGGTCAGACTTCCCCAACCAGATAAACAACGTTCTTGCATTCCCCGGAATTTTCCGTGGCGCACTCGATTGCAGAGCAAGCTGTATCAATGAGGAAATGAAGGTTGCAACATCATATGCGCTCGCATCACTCATTCCTGAAAGCGAACTCAGACCCGACAACATAATTATATCTGCACTCAACAAAGATGTTGCTCCCGTTGTTGCAAAGGCTGTTATCGAAACTGCCCGCAAAACAGGCGTTGCAAGGATATAATATTTAATTTATAACACAAAAACAGTCCGATGCGAAAGTCGGACTGTTATTTTATATTCGCTTTTAGTCTTTAATTTCAACTCTTTTTATATCTGCGCCGAGCGACCTGAGCTTTTCATCAATCTTTTCATATCCTCTGTCGATATAGTGGATATTGCTTATTCTGCTTTCGCCGTCAGCCATAAGCGCTGCGATAATAAGCGCTGCGCCTGCCCTCAAATCGCTTGCTTCAAGATCTGCGCCTTTTAGTTTATCCGTTCCCTCAACGAGCGCAATTCTATCGTTAATCTTTATCTTTGCGCCCATTTTTTCAAGCTGTGGAACATGGTTAAATCTATTTTCGTATATGTTCTCGATTATCATACTCTTGCCCTTTGCAAGCGTCAAATATGCCATCATAGGCTGCTGCAAATCCGTTGGAAATCCCGGATACGGTTCTGTAGTAATCATAGTTGATGCAGGATACATACTTGCTGTTATCTTTGCAAAGAACTCGTTTCCATCGTCGAGGAACTCAACATATGCGCCTGTATTCATAATTGCATCGGCAATAACCTTCAAGTGTGTTGGAATTATATTCCTGATAATAACCTCTCCGCCTGCCGCTGCAGCAGCTATCATAAACGTACCTGCTTCTATCTGGTCGGGTATTAGCGAATATCTACATACCTTTTCTGAAGAATGCTTTGAAAGCGGAACAGTAATCCTTATAGTATCTGTACCTGCGCCCTTTACCCTTGCGCCCATAGCGTTAAGGAAGTTAGCAACATCAACAACGTGCGGTTCCCTTGCCGCATTCCTGATTATTGTCTGACCCTCTGCGCATACTGCCGCAAGCATAATATTTATCGTTGCGCCAACGCTTGGGCATTTAAGCCTAATATTAGCGCCTGTCAGCTTTTCCGCCTCAACTTTAAGTATATTGCCCTCAATTTTTACCTTTGCGCCGAGCGCTTCAAATCCATATATATGCTGGTCGATAGGTCTTTCGCCAATCTCACAGCCACCCGGAAGCATAACGCAAGCGTGTGAATATTTGCCGAGCATTGCGCCTGCAAAGTAGTAAGATGCACGCATTTTCCTAACCGATGGCGACACGATATCCATATCCTTAACGTTTGTCGTATCTATAAGTATGGAGTTGCTCGTTATATATTCTATCGATGCACCCATTTCTTTCATTATTTCAATTACTCTGCGTACATCTTCAATATCCGGCAGGTTATCTATATAGCACTTGCCCGAAAATAGGATGGCAGCAGGCAAAATACCAACGGCTGCATTTTTCGCACCGCTGATTCTTATAGTGCCATTCAGCCTTTTTCCTCCATTTACAACATAATAATCCATTATATCAAACCTTCCCGAATTTACTTAATTAATTATCAATGACAGCTATCACAATGTCCGCCATGACAGCTTGAACAATCGCAGCCATCACCATGACCTGACGACGAACACATTCCGTAATATTTTCCTTCGTATGCTCTTTCGGTTTCTCCGCCGCATTTATCGCAGACAACCGAGTCTTTTGCGCTCAACTGTACGAGTTTATCAAAAACCTGACCGCAGTTTTTGCATCTGAATTTAAGTATAGGCATATTAGTCCCTCCCTTTTTTGATTATCTCAATAAGGTCTACCTATTATTGTACCACTTTTTTATGATTAACGCAAACCTTTTATCATACCAACAGGTTTTGTTTTCAAAAATTCAAAAAAAGTATCGCAATTAAAGCATTTTTTATCAAGCCCTATTATTTATCCTCTGAAATTTATTTTTACAGGCTTATCTTTAAGGAAATTTACAAGCTCCTTTTCATTTATTCCGTTTCTTAGCATCGGCAGAACAGTTCCATACTTTGTAAAAAGAACAATATACTTTTCCTTTTTTACAATACGGTTGAAATGTTCATACTTAATCTTCTCATATTCCCTGCCCTTCGTATCGCAAAGGGACGCATAATCTTCGTTGAGCTTGAGCATAAGGTTAAGCTCACCGCCATTGTTCATCTCGCTAATCGACTTCAACATATTATTTATAGCGATTGACGGAGTTAGAAAGCTTAACGCAAACACCATAACGCTCGCCACAATAAGCACAATAGTGCTTGTAGAAAAACCGTAAAATATTACAGTTATAAGTGCAAGCAACAAGCATAATGATGAAAGCACGAACACTTTTTTCGGCAGCATAAGCATTTTTATATCCGAAAGAACTTCCCTATTGAGTTTTACATACAATATCATATATTTAACCTTTCAAGCCCCTTGACTGCCTATCCATATCCTCAACAACTATATCGTAAATTTCGCCGAGCGTTGAACAGTATTCAAGTACTTTCCACGGTTCATTAGTATGGAAATGTATCTTGATAAGCTCATCATCTCCAACAGCGAGCAGGCAATCGCCCTTGAAATGTTCTTCAAAGTATGCTTCAATTTCATCTTCGTCGAGGTTTTCGCCCTCTATAAGCAGTTGTGTGTCATATTTATATTCAAGCATATTTTTAGTTCTCCTTTAACTAATCAGTACGATTTTCATTTTACTATTTTTTCCCCGATATGTAAAGTACTTTTATTGTCGGATAAATAAAAAGGCTTCCCTTTCGAGAAGCCAACGGAAAAATTTATATGGAAAATTTATTTTAATCAGTATACAAAATGCACTACTGCATCATCAAAGTCCAAATGGAATACCGATAAGCTTTCACCCATAAATCCATTCATATAATAAATTTCATTATTTATCATCTTTACTGACGATAAGCTCCAACCTGCATTATAGATATTTTCATAACCTACTAAATCGGAATTTTCATCAAATTTCTTAATATATTCAAGATTTTCAGCAACGACATACAAATTATTATCGTTGTCGATGAAATACAATTCAAATTTTTCTGAATTATCGGATACATCTATAACCCATTCTTTATCGCCCTTTTTAATGATATTTTGTGTTTGATTAACTTCAACCTTTATTTCATCATCAAATGTTGAACGCATAAATTCGTTCGTATCTTCATTGAAATAATATATTTTAAAGTTTTCCTTTTCCATGAGCGCAATACCATGCTCATTCTTTACAAAGCCTATCAAATATTCACCGTCAATATCCTCTGGCAAATCAACAACCGATTTTACTTCGCTGCCGTCAGCATTTATTCTATACACTTTTTTTGTTACATTCTCATAGATAATGAAATCATCACTGATTTTTGAAAATAGCATTGGCTCTGCATTTCCATTATCTACATAATTATTTAAAATTGCAAGCGAAATCTCGCCTTTTATTTCCTGCCCTGATGAAATTACTATCTTGTTATTCTGCTTATCAAGAATATAAATATCATCACCTTCAACAAAGAAATCTTCGGGGGTTCCGTTTTCATTTATTGCTACTTCGCCATAACCTGTTCCGTCATTAAATGTTGCCATTTCATCTTCTATTGTCATAGGTTCAGTTTCTGCAATAGGCTCTGTTTCAGTCCTTTCAAACTTTATTTCTGCAACAAACTTATACCCGTCATTCATATCGAACTGCTGTACTCCGTTCGTGCTTACAGTATAGAAGTAATTTCCCATATACAAACCACGTGTGTTGTAATAGCTCCAATCATCGCCAAACGGTATTTCCTTTACAAGCTCAAATCCCTTTTCATCTGAATATGTAAAAATAAGGTATGAGTTCTGCACAGAATAATCGCTATACTTATATGCAGCAAATGCAATCAATTTCTTGTCCGTATCAACTAATATCGCCTTGTGGTCATAAAGCGATTCGGAGTATGAATAACCCTTTAAAATCTTCTTTGAAATTTCCTTGACATCGGCTTTATTTTCCGTTGAGAACATACTCAATTTAATATCGCCTGTTCTGCCCGTTTCCTCGTCCGCATCAAGACCTATTCCGAACAACCTATTTTCAGAATATATGTGCATATAGCTTGAAAAACCGGGAATCTTGAGCGCAGAAAGAACTTTCGGGTTCTTTGCATCTTTCAAATCTACAGCAAAGAGCGGATCTACCTGGCGGAACGTTACAAAATAACCTGTATCTCCATCAAACCTTACAGAATATACCCTTTCGCCCTTTGCAATATCCTCAATGCTTCCTACAACCTCAAGAGTGTTTTTATCGAGCACATAGAGCGAATTTGACATTATTTCCTCCATTGATGCTTCAGCATCCTGAATATATTTATATGTCGTTGTAACAACCCTTACATAGCCTTTATATTCATCAATAGAGAACTGGTTGAGTATATCGCCATTGACTTTAGCTGTTGCTTTATATTCAAGCTTGCCGTCTTTTACATCGAAAAGTTTAAGCCCTGTCTTTGAATTTTCTTCGTTATATTCATAAGATGAAACGATAAGCGTTTCAGTATTCATATAAATATTGCTTCCACCGCCGAGAATAGCCTTTGTAGAAGTAAACCCGTCGGGATTTTCAATATTTATCGACCCTGCAACGACATATGAGAGCGAAGGTTCAGGCATAACGAACAAGTCATCGGGCGCAATAACCTTTTTGTCCCCATTATTTTCGAAACACGGAACGAACGTATCGGGTTCTTTTTCCTTTATATTATCGGGTTCTACATAATATTGAGATATTACATAAACATCATCGCCAATGAGCCTTGATGAAATAAGGCTTCCGTCTTGAACGAGTTTTTTCACATTTTTAGGATTCGTTTTATCCGAAATATCATAAACTGTTATTGTAGTTTTTCCCCAATTGTGATACCACATATCATAATTGCCATAGCCATAGAATCCATACTGCGATGAAATGGTTATAAGCTTATCCGAATTTTCAGTAATATATATCTCGCTCGTGAACGAGTTTTCATTATTGACCTTTATTTCGGAAACCTGCTTCATATCAATACCGTCAACTATAATTACTTTTCCCTCTTCCCAGTTGAGGAAGTATATATATTTTCCGTCATTCTTGATAATATCGCCCTCATCAACGCCATTTACCTGTGTATTTGTTTTTGAATGGCTTTCGCTTGGCTCACCGCTTGTCATACCATCTAAAGCCGCTTCAGGTATAGCGGCAGCTTTTGCATCGTTTGAATACATAATTCCGCCTCGAAGCAAGTCTCTTTCTTGCTTTGCAAGGGTATTTATAACGCTGAAAATTTCATTATAGTCTTTTATTTCCGCTTCGGGAATTTGCGTTTCACTTATCTTATTGTTGGTTTTTGCGCAGCCTGCAAAACACGTAATAAGCACTATCAATGCCACAACAAGTGAAATAATTCTTTTTCTGCCCATATCTATTCTCCTTTCACGATATACATATTTTATCACCACAATAAAAATAAGTAAATATCAACCTTTTACCTTAAACATCTGTTTCGAGTTAGATGCAAAGAATGTATCTTTCCCCCAGACACCCTTTGCCGGATTATCCGAAGACGGATATTCAAACTTTATCTCCTGCTCAAGCTTGAAACCGTCATCTGCACAGATAATATAGAACCCAAAATAAGGTGCGTGCGCAAAAGTTATATACTTGCCATGAACAACGCATTTGCTAACTTTGTTATCATAGAAAACATCATCGAAAGTATTTTCAAAATCCGTTTCTATCTCATTTTCGTTGAGCTTTAGCATCTGCATACGAACAAGTCCGTTTTCGTTATTTCCCATAACGATAAATCGTTGATTATCAAACCTTACAATTTCTTCAACACTGCCTTCAAACTTAGTTCTTGCTATAAGCTTAGGCTTTTTCATATTTTCATAGCTTATTGCAGTTATTGAATAATAATCATCACCTCTTGTTTCCTGTGCTATGAACATAATATTTCCAACAACGCAAGTAGATTTTATAAGTTTCTTGTCTGCGCTGTTTCCCGAACTATTAACTATATTCAGATTTTTATCAAACATAATAAGCTTTTCTGTCGTTTCAACAAGCCTTGATACTCCTTTAACGAACGTTGTCCTTGTTATATCGCTTACTACTGCAACAAGATTTCCGCCAATCTTTTCAATAGTAGAGTTTTGCTTAATTTCTCCGTCCATACTCTTTGAAGCAATAATGCCTATTGTTTTATTGAGCGAAAGGCTTAAAAGCTTTGACTTATTGCTAAGCCTATTGCGAATAGATTTATAATATCCTTCCCCCGACAATATAATTCTGCCATTTTCTGAATATACAACCCTGTTATAACCCAATGCTCCCTGCGCATCGCAAACAACTGCATCTTCCATATTTATCGACAATATCGTGATTACAGATGATGTGAGCGGTTTTGATTCAAAATATATATCTTCAAGCGGAACATAATTTATTCCGTTCAAATCCGTATATGACGGAACATATGTAGATATATCCTCCTGATTCTGTGATTTTGCATTTTCTCTTGTTACAACATACAAGAACTCAACATTCATACAACTTGCTTCAAGTTTTCCGTTTATCTCGATAGTGCCTATATTTTGAGGATTTCGTCTATCGCTTACATCGAAAATATCCGCCTGCGTTTTAATCTGTGCCTTATCGTATCTTTTTTCGCTTATTACGGCAAGCCTGTTTTTAGATACAAGCAATGACTTTGCACCCTTACAAGATATTGATGAAATTTGCTTTATATTATCACGTGGCGAATAAATTCCTATATTCCCTCCGCTTTTTATCTCGTAAACATAACCTGACTCGTCAACGACCATATCATCATTTATTTCAGATACATTTTCTCCTTTTATGCTGTCGTCAAACTTTATCTCATCTATCGAGTTTGCCACCTCATAATACGGAATATATGTGAGATAACTTCCAACACCTATTTTATCATTTCCCGTACTTGCAGGTTGACGAACATCTTCATTTGATGATTCAGGCATGGGCGACTGTGGCTCTCTTCCTTGCGTATCAAATATTGCATCTTCTTGACCGTCAAGAATTGGTTGCTCGTTACGCTTTATGCCAGAATTATCTGCGGATTTTGAATCCGCTCCATCTAAATACATAAACGGAGGATTATATATCCACACACCGATAGTAACTATGAGCAATACTGCAAACGTTGCGCTAAGGACAGCATTGCTCCTAAAAAGCCTATTGATTATGCTTTCTTTCTCTTTTTTTATGTCCCTGTCAGCTTCAGCAACGATAAGTCGATTCTTTATTCGTTCTCTTGATTGGTTGGGGATTTTTATAGTATCGTTTGCTTTTTTATAGCTATCCTTGAACATCTTTTATGCCGAACTCCTTTCTTAATAATTCTCTTGCCCTATGAAGATGACTTCTTATCGTGGTTTCCTTTTCACCCGTTATACTCGCTATTTCCTGCGTCGAATATCCCTCATAATAATATAGGTGTATCGCCGTCCTATATTTCATAGGCAATGCTTGAACGGCGTAATATACTTCGCTCTTTTCTGCTGTATCCTCTGATGCAACAGAAGAAATTATATCGTCATCCGTCACCGTTTTTTTAAACCACGAGGAGGTAACAAGCGACTTTGAGCAATTTATAGTAACTTTTATCAGCCATGCCTTGATATATTCTTCATGCGTTATATTTTCGATTTTTGCCGATTCTATTTTCTCCTTATTATCAATATATCGCATGAACACTTCCTGCACGACATCTTCGGCATCGTTTTTCCTGCCTGTGCGCAGAAGTGCTATTCTATATACCATATCCGCAAATTTATCGAATACATCTTCAACAGAACTGTTTTTATTTATAACACAACTCAAACTTACACTTACCTCCTTTCACTATATAAAACGTTTCAAAGTGCCATTTTGTTGCAAACGAAAAAAAATTTTTTTATCTTTAATTTTATTATAAAGTATAAATGTATTTTCGTCAATAAGCATATATAAATATAAAAAAAGAGGCGGTCATACCGCCCCATAGACTGACTTTTATCAGACTTTATCAGAATGTTATATTTATTTTGCCTGTCTTATAAAGTGATTTAAACGAATTTGCATCTGATATAACAAATGAAAGTTCAACGCTTTCGATTTTATCTATTCCGTTTTCTTCAAGCGATGAGCTGAGGAACGTTATATCATCTATTGCGTGCTTACCCGGCGCAACATCGCATGAGAAAATATCAGTTATCATATAACCGTTTACAGATGTATCCCTTGACTGAACCATAATTGTTTTATCAGTATTATTCTCAATATAAAGGATGAGCGATTTTCCAAGTAAAGAAACATCATCTTTTATGCCCTTTGAAACTATCTTTATTCCGTTATCATCATAAAGGACCTCGCCTGACGGATCGAACTTATATTCAAATCCTTCATATTTTGAAGTCTTTATCGAAATAACATCGCTATCAAAATACGTTTTTAAATTTGATGATGTAAATATATGGAAGTAAAGCTCTATATCAGCTATTGTATCAATACCGCACATCTTCATATCAGATGCCAAGAATGTTATATCCGTGTTGACCTTTTTGCCATCTGCTACATCGTCTGACATCGTTGATATTATCATATATCCGTTTATAGACGTGTCACGGCACTGGAAAGTCAAATCCTTGCCTGAGTTGTTTTCTATAAGCAGTTTAAGCTCTGTTCCAAGTATTCCGCTTTCAATTCCCTTTGCAGTGATTTTTACGCCTTTATCATCAAGCAATACCTGTTCCTCGATTGTTGCTTCCTTAGGCACAGGAGTAGGTGTAGGCGCTGGTGTGCTTACGGGCTGAGAAGTTCTTGACGGACTCTGTGTCTGTGATGCTGTTCTGTCAGAATTTGCAGGTTTATTATCGCCTTTCTTGCCCGCACTTGATGCGATTGCAATTACAACGATTGCGATTATTACATAGAACCACCATTTCTTGTAAATCGGCTTCTTCTTTTTTACCGCTCCCATCATCTGGTTATTCGTTGTTGAATTTGCAACATTTTCAGCGTTGCTCTCCTCTGCGCTTGCGCCGCAGTTTGTGCAGAACTTGCCCTCAAATTCCGCACCACATTTTGCACATTTCATTTTCTTTATTCCTCCTAAAAAATATTTTATGAGTACCGCTTTGTTA
>CADBRR010000059.1 GCA_902797145.1 uncultured Eubacteriales bacterium
CGCCGCAGGCGGGGGAAAGATATACAACGCTCAATTATCCTTTTGTTTACCGCATTTTTAGTTGGTGTGCTAAAGGGATAGTCATAAAAGTAAATAATTGACTCATTATTTTTGTTGTTTTGTATCCACCTTTTTTACGATCAAGTACATAAGTAAAGATAAAATAACTGCTACAATCGAAAAAATTTGCCCGTGTGACATCTTCATAATATCTTTAGGTGTGTCTCGCAAGAATTCAAGAACAAATCTGCATATGCCATATAAAAACATAAATGCAGGATACATATATCCTTTTTGTGGCTTTTTTCTCTCAATATATAAGCATAATTCCAAAATAAGAAGATCACATACTACTTCCATTAATTGTACTGGCAAAATGATAGGTGTTGTTCCTCGCCACATTTTTACAGCACCACAGCAACCATTAAAAAAGCAACCAGTTCTTGTTGATGCTAATAAAATAAGACCAAATGGAGTAAAAAAGTCGTACATAGCAAGTATCTTCTTTCTGTCGATCAGCGCTACTATTGGTGTTAGCATCAGCACGAGATATATCGCACCATATAGAGATACTCCGCTCAGTTCTAACCCCCTCATTTTAAACAAGCGATAGTTCTCAATTATATACAGCAATTTTGCTCCGGAAAAGGAAATCACTAAAAACACAATAGGAAGAAGCATAGCTTGTATTTTACCATACCCATATCTCGTTCTTCTGAACCAGCTCACTGCAAATGTAACAACAAAACCGAGTAATAACATAAACCAATAAATGGGAATACCAAGTATATGAAGATCGTGATTTTTGAACGTTCCGCCATATCCTACAAACGGAAAATGGTAGGCAAGGTGCTTACTTGATAATGCTTCATAAATAAATAAAAACACAATTAACAGCACTGCAACAGCAAAGTATATGGATTTGATTTTGAATTTCATTTCAACACCACCTATAAACATAAAAAGGCGGATTACTGTAGATAAGTAATCCGCCAAAGAAATCAAGCAATTAATGATTCATAATATAAGCACAGCTTATTACTATAGGTATCTAAAATAGAATCACATTTATTCATGTTTGACCTGGATGTATCACCTATGCTATCAGGCTGATTGAAATAGAAATCAATCGTGTTTCCATTTGAATCCTTATCGCCTTTTTTCGTCTGCATATAGTATTCACTTAACTTTCTCATTACAGTCATATTAAGTAAATATGAGTATATTTCTTCCGAATAGTCAGCATAAGCAACCCATTTATCAGAAACACCATTAGCATCTGTGGCATCACCCGCACTCAAATGATTACTATAGTGTTTAGATAGAATCTCAGATGTTTGTGAAGCTGCGACTGTATAAGCAGCTGCTTTTGATAAAGAATCCATATGGAAAAAGATATTTCCAACGTCCCTGACTGCTTCGACTACAACCATAGCAGCCGCAATTACCTGACCAACGTATGGAATGCATGACACTGCATATTGTGCAAGTTCAGAACCTAAAACAGTGTGTAATGCTTCCATACTAATAACTTGAGCAGAAGCACCACTAAAGTCTTTTTTTATCTGCATTAAATCAAGATTATTATTCATGGTTTCAAGCGCATATTTTTTTAAATTTTTAGCTGCATTTGCGAGATATTGATTGTCAGAAGTAGAGATAATCGTATTTAATACATAAATGTTATCACAAAGCAATTCCATATTCGACAATAAGGAGCAATATTGCTTAGCTTCATTTGATTTAACTTCTGCTACCGTTAATCCAAAATTGATAAACGACAACCCATCGAATGCTAATCCTACTTTAGTTATTGTAAATGGGTTTTCTTTCATACTAAAATTGAGTCGATCAACGCTAACGGCATTTTGTATCAAATCATTGTAAAGACTTGATATAGCTTTATTATAAAAATCGTCATCGACAGGTGGAATAGATTTGATGAGTGTACGAAGCCGTTCCGTTTCTTGATGTGCTTTGGATAAATCGTTTGCCACTACAAAATTGTGAATGGCAGTTGAACTTTTCTTAATTGCTTCTGCATTTGTCATGTCATTTACCGACTTCAAATTGCCAAGGACACCTAAAATACTTTTAAATTCCTCGTCATTTTCAGCTACTCCACTAGAAATACTTTTGTTAACCTTTTCAATCATCTGATCTACAAGAGCATAATATGCCTCTTTAAGCATTTTATCATACTTTTTTAATCCTCTTTGTTCAAGCAGTTCCGAATCTAATTGCTCAAGGTATTCTCCTAACACTGTTTGATAGAGGATTGTTTGATCAGCAACACTGCCGAAGAAACCATTGCCGATTTTAACAGATTCCCGTTCAAAGTTACTTGAATTATATATTTTAAGGTATTTACAGGACATAAAATTATTAGAATTGGTTATCCACTCAACATCAGATTTACTAACGTTTGAATTATATTTCATCGGATTAGTTCCAAACAGTTTTACCTCATCATAATCATTGATAGTATCTTTGTCCGAATCAATCTTAAACGGATAAGAATTGACTTTAGCATAAACGCCAGCCTCACTCTCCATGATTACAACTTCTTCACCGTTAAGCAAACCATCGCCATCAAAATCTGCATTAGCCTGCACATTATCATAAGAGGCGCCACCAAACACTAATGTACCCTTAGAAGACACAAGTTTGCCATCGCAGATAAGTTTAGTATAGTAATCAGAGATTCCGTCTTCGTTGCTATCTTTTACTCTGTCAATCGTTATGTTTTCAATGTCATTGTAGACATCTTCAAGGTTGAGTACATCTCCCGGAACATTTTCAGCTTCAGTTCCTGTTGTAGCAAGGTAGTAGTTACCGTTTGTTGCATCTGCTATTTCCTTCAGAATATCAGTATTAACATCACCTGTTCCAACAAGACCGATTGTATGAATAATAACGTTCCCACGAGCTTCATTTTCAATGTAGTTATAGTAAGTACTTCCTTCCGGAGTTCCTTCCGGCAGTTCTGGCGTAGTTGTATCTGCTCCGTCAGTTAGGAAAATGATATACTTGTGCTGAGCTGTAGAACCATTTAACTCATCAAGAGCATTTCTTAAACCTGCTCCACCATTTGTACCAGCATTAGAGTCAGAGCCGGCACATCCTCCACCGTCACTGTTTTCAATACTATCAA
>CADBRR010000060.1 GCA_902797145.1 uncultured Eubacteriales bacterium
TGCGCTAAATAACTTTGTTGCTAAATGTTCCTGACTGAACGCTAAATGCAACTTTAAGCAATTATGAATTATGAATTAACTCCTAACTTCACACTTCAAATTTAAAACTTATTCACGCTCCAAGCTTGAAACATCACCCTTGCATACCACATCAGGCTTGCATAACAATTACAGATTGACAATGAATAACATTTATTTAAAGAATATATTAAATAAGATGAAAAAATTGCGAGAATAAATTGACAAACTGCGCTAAATATATTATTATTAAATATATAAATGCAGGGTGGGGGAAACTATACATTTAACCGCTATCCGCATTGAAATCATATTTTTAGTTAAGGGGTGAAAAGATGCCAACATATAAATATGTAGCCGCAAATGCCTCTGGCAAGCGAGTTAATTCTCAGGCAGACTTCGCAAGTATTCAGGATATGACGTTGGAACTTAAAAAGGACGGTCTATTCCTTGTTAGCTATGAAGAAGTTGCAATGGGTAAAGGCTCGATGAAGAAGCTTAAAACACCTGAAGTTGCAGATTATTGCCGTCAGCTCGGCACTCTTTTACAATCCGGTGTATCGCTTGCAAGAGCTATGAATATCCTTATTGAAAGGGATATTAAACCATACTTGAAAGTAACCTATGCAAGAGTAAGTCAGCTCGTTCAGTCGGGTGTTGCGCTTTCTGATGCGATGGAGGCACAGAAGGGTATTTTCCCCGATTTGCTCATCTACATGATAAGGGCAGGCGAATCGAACGGTCAGCTTGACTCGACCTGTATGCGAATGGCGGAGCATTTCGACAAGCAGCACAGATTAAAGGGCAAGGTTAAGAGTGCGACAACGTACCCGATTATCCTTATTTGTTTGTTGCTCGTAGTAGGCGTTGTAATTTTCGCATTCGTATTGCCTAAGTTCTTTACATTGTTTGCCGGAATGGGCGATTTGCCGTTTATCACGAAGTTATTGCTTGACCTGTCAAACGGATTTGTAAACAACTGGGTATCGATAATAATTATTATTTTCGGCCTTATATTCCTGTTTACAGTATTGAAGCAGTCATATAAATTCACGCTTGCGCTTGACAGAATGAAGCTTAGCCTTCCGATAGTTGGCAAGCTTTTGAAGATAATTTATACTGCAAGATTTGCAAGAACGTTCAGCTCACTTTATGCGAGCGGTCTTACAATCCTTAATGCAATCGAAAAATCAAGAGGTACAATCGGTAATATTTACATAGCGTCGCAGTTTGATGCGCTTTTAAGAGATGTCAGCAGTGGTCGTCCGCTTGCAAAATCAATTTCAATGATTAATGGCTTCGACAAAAAGCTTGCTTCAACAATCGCTATCGGTGAAGAAACCGGTCAGCTTGAACAGATGTTGCTTTCAACAGCCGATGCATTCGACTTTGAAGCAGAAGAGGCAACGGGCAGACTTACAGCGTTTATTGAGCCTGTTATGATTGTAGTTATCGCAGTTGTTGTTTGTCTTGTTATGGTTGCAGTTATGGTACCGCTCTTCGGTATGTACGACAGAATCGGTCAGGGTTATCTGTAAGCCGATAAAAACAGGTAAATGCAGAACAAAATATAGATTTCGGAGGATTGAAAAATGCAAACTTGCTTATACATTACCGATGACAAGGTTCAGGTAGTTGTCGGCGAACCTAAAAAAGATAAAATTAGTATTTCAACTGCCATCGAGCAGGAGATAAGAGAAGGTCTTATCAGCGATGGCAGGGTAATGAACGATGTTGAATTCTGCGAGCTTATTGAGGAGATTTGGGAGAAAAACAAGTTTTCAAAAAAAGATGTTTCACTCATATTCAACTCAAGGGAAGTTCTCTTGAAGATTGCAAATGTTCCTATCATTAAGGAAGAAAAGGTTATTGAGTATTCGTTCAACGAATTTACCGATGTTGAAAATTCAGCTGCATTCCTTTGCGACTATGCTGTTATTGAACCGAGAAATGAAGAAGACGGTGCAACTGTTCTTTGCAGCGCAGTTGAAAGAGATTTCGTTGAACAGTATGTTGCTTTGTTTACAAAGATGAAGATTCAGCTTAAATCAATAGACATTGGCGTAAATTCACTTATGCGCCTTGCTAAGATGCACAGCGATATGAAGGAAAAGACTGTTGTTATTTCAGCACTTGAAAAGAAGTACATCAATCACTTGTTCCTTATCAACGGAATGTACATTTTCTCGACAAGATCACAGCTTTTCGATGAAAGAGGAAGCGATGAATCTGCTACTGAAATTTCAAGATCATTGTTCCCACTTATTCAGCTTGGTATTACAGATGACAGGACTGAAGGTGTTGATACAGTTTATATGGCAAACCTTCAGGAAAACGAAGGTAGGATTCCTGCTATTGCATCAGGTATGCTCGGTGTTGATGTAAAGTTCGTTCAGAATGATAATGCAGTATTTGAATATACAGGTGCAGACGGATTTGATATTTCGAGATTTGTTTATCCGGTTGGCAGCTTGTGTGAAACTACACCGGCTATCAAGGGAAAGGCGCTCAAGCAGAAAGAGATAAACTACTACAAGCGTTACATTGATACAACGCCAAGACAGCAGTTCTTGAAAAAGTGGATTCCGAGAGTATTGCCCTACGTTATCGTAACAGGCGGTCTCGTACTTGCTTACTTGACAGTTCAGGCAAACATTATTGCTACGAACCTTGCAATCAATCCTATCAAGGAATATCTTGCAGACAAGAATGTTGAAGCACAGTATCAGGAAGCGCAGAAACTTGTTGCTTACTACAACCAGCGTAAAGCTATTTTCGATACAATTGATGATTTCAATGCAAACATTGACTCATATCCAAGAGATATAGTTGAATGTATAAATACGGTTTATTCATTGACGAACAATGAGATATACATTATAAGATTTAATTATTCAGAAGATTCGGGCTTGATGACATTCGTTTGTCGTGCTATGGCTGAGAAAGAGGACTCGCTTGATCCGTCAGCTTTTGTAGACAGAATTAGGCAGAGCGATAAATTCAAGGCACTCGGATATGTTGGATACAATATAAATGATGATGCAGGATATGAGTTCTCAGTTACTTGCCAGCTCAAGACTCCCGTAGCGGAAGAAGAACCTGCTGAATCACAGGAACCGTAATCAGGACAACAGGAGGTAATAATTTATGAGAAAGCTTTCAAAAAGAGAAGCGATACTTATCGCAGTAATGCTCATGGCACTTATTATAGTTGGTCTTGGTTGGTATGTACTCAAACCGTCAATTGACAGATACAACGAACTTCAGACAGAATTGAGCGATTTGAGAATCAAGGAAGCACAGAAGAAATCTGCTGTTGCAGGGCTTGTAACTACAAGACAGTATCTTGCAGAGAACGAAGAAAAGATTAAAGAAGCAGTTGCAAGATATTATGAAAGAATGATGGCTGACAGAGTCGATGACAAGGTTACAAAGATGATTCTTGACAAGGGACTTAGACCTATTTCACTTTCATTGACATACAGCGAAGTTCAGCCTGTATATCAGTATCTTGATGCAAAGAAGAAGACGGGCGTTGTTTGTGAATCAATGTCAAACAGCGTTATTGCAATAGTTGTTGAAGGAAACAGAGAACAGCTTCAGAATCTTGCAAAGGAAGTTTGCGATGATCCGTCAATGATGCTTGTTGATATTGCATATGCAAGAATTATTAACAATGATGGCTTCGGCTCAAATCGTGGTGGCGATATAGTTGCTGGCACACCTGTTTCTGAATATAATGCTTTATCAGGCGAAGGTTCACTCAGCATGACAATTAGACTGCTTATGAACGAACCGCCTCTTGAGGAGGTTGAGACTGATGGAGAAAACACGGATAATTAAAGATGAGCGTGGCTCGGCAATACTCTGGGCTGCGATAACGATTGCATTTTTAACTATACTTGCTGCAATGCTGCTTTCTGTATCGACAACACGTTATACAAGAAGCACAGAAACTGCAGCTGAAAAACAGGCGTATATTTCCGCAAGGTCCGCCGCAGAACTTATAGTTGCGCAGATTACAGCGGTTGAGCCTGAGCTCCCCGAAAACCTTGTAAGCGAGTTTATACCTGAAGTTGTTGATGATGTTTACCATATCTATGACATTTTCGGTGGCGATGATACGCTATCTTACATGGGCAAATGTGATGTATCAATCACAAGAGTAACTGATTATGATATAAGGGTTAAAGCAACAGCAGTAGTAAATGAAGCTACAAGAACCGTTGCTGTAAACCTCAAAATTCAGGAAGATAAGGGTATGCAGGGCAAAGCCGGTAAGGTTGAAGGCTTTGCAGGTATGAGAATTAACAGAGTTACTGTTACAAATTATCAGACCGATGCTACAATAACAAACAGGATATTTGCCCAGAACGGCAGTGCCGACAAGAGCAATTTTAACCTTGAATATGTTCCTGAAACGCTCAGCGACGGAACTGTTATTACAGAGGCTCCGTCAAATGCAGGCGACTTATATATAAGAAGCTATGTTACAAAGGAAAAAATAGGTTATGGCTATCCTAAGAATGTTACAGGTGTTCTGTATGCGTGGGATAACTTTGAGGTTGTTTCACCATCAATCGGTGCATTTACATATAATGTAAATTATGTCGGTGGAATTATCAGCAATGGCAATGTAACACTTAAATTGAGCAACACTCAGCAGAGCATTGTCGGTGGAATATATACAACAGGCGATGTGGTGCTTTCGGGCAAAATTAGGGTCGAAGGCGACATAGTTGCAAGGAGCATTAAGGTTGAAGGCTCGAACGTATATGTTACAGGCGATATAAGCGTTGTTAAGACAACGAGCGATAATCAGGAAGTTGACGGATTTATCGGCGGTGGCGCAGTTAGGAACATTATTGATGAAATCGAAGACAAGATGTATACTGTTATCGACCCTGAAATTGACGTTCCGGTAGGCACCCCTTATGATGTAATCCTTACAAGCGGTGAATTTACGGTTGCACGTGAAGGCAATGGATATTACAGATTTGATGGAATAAACAGCATTGAGACGAACTTGAAGTTCATAATTGCTGACCCGGTTGTAGATGAACCCGATGAACCTATTGATGGACTTGGATTGGGTGGTGGAATAGTTCCGCTTGAAACAACAGAGCCTTCTGAACCTGAAACGAGCGATGAACCGGATACACCAGCGCATGACCCATATCAGTACGATATTTATATAAGGGTTCCTGCTGATTCGATTATGAGGCTTGAAAACCTTGAAGTTGTATACAGCGATGGCGTAACTCCGGTAGAAAAACCTTGTGTTGTAATAATTCTTGAAGGCAATGCTGAAATCGAATTGCTTTATGGTTTTGAATATCCGATATATCTGTATGGTCAGTCGGGAACAAAGGTTAGACTTGTAAACAGCGAGATGACAGCTACGACATATGCTGACCCGGTAGTTATCACAGGCGCTGTATATATCGACAAGCTCGAATGTGACACATTCAATTTAAAGGTTAATTTCGTTGAATACATAAACGAAACAGGAGAAGGGCTTGTTCCTGAACTTCTCTATACAGACGGTGAACCGGATATTGAGAGAACAGGTATAGTTTATTGGGATGTTTCAGATTATGAAACGATATACGGTGACACGCTCGTTGAAGATGAAGAAAATCCTGATGATTACATAGACCCTGATTTATAATGAAAAGGAGGTTGAATTATGAAAAAGCTTGATAACAAGGGCATGACGCTTGCCGAAGTTATGGTAGGCATTGCTATGATAGCTATAGCTGCTTCTATACTTGTAAGCATTGTTTTATCGGCTGCAAGAATGAGAAAAGCTACAGTTGATGTTATAAGAGATAATGATGATACCTTCACGCAGATGGAAAGAACACTCGCATATGGCGGCGTGATTCCGGGCGAAGATAATGGCGCAGCCGATATTACGCTTAATGAACTCAGCTTTGAAATAGTAAAGGGCGAAAGCGCTGACGGTGAAGAACAGACTGTTGAATACAAAGGCTATATTGTTGATGGAAGTCAGGTAAAATATCAGTCGATTGAACCGAGATTTACCGTTATAAAATAAGCGAAAGGAGTGTTGACATTATGAAAAAATTAGGAAATAAAGGTTCAACGCTCATGGAGCTTGTAATTACTATGGCATTATTTTCACTTGCTATTATTATGGCTGGTGGAATTATCGTAACAACGACCGGTACATATATCAATATGACGCTTACAAGCGAAGCTGAAGCTATGACAGAAGCAATTTTCAATTTTGCAGAGGAAAGATTGAGAAATGCAACAGCTGTAAAAATTGTTACTGATTCGTTTGGCGGTTCACAGATAGATGAAGGTATAAATCCCAATGACGATTACAAAATGTGTATGAAAATCATTGATGGTAAGCTCAATTTCAATGAAGATATTGATTCTATCGGTTACGAAAATGGTTGGGTGAGCGTATTTGCAAATAGCGATTATGCGAAATATAAGTTCAAGCTTATAGTTACAAAGTCAGAAGATGGACTTGAAGGTTATGTTAATTTGAGAGTACTTGCTTATGACGGCGAAGATCATTATGTTTGCGCAAAATCAGCTTGCATAAGGGTTAATTCTATTGCGGCAGGTCATGGTGAAATCGTTGATTTGACAGTTGTTTCAGATGATGAAGAGGAGAATAGAACTAATACATATGTTTTACTCAATTCAGAGAGCCTGCTCGAAGATTATGTTGAACCCGAAATATAAAACGATTCAGTCGCTAATGGTCTGCTTCTATGCAGACCATATTTGTTTTTGAATATATATAAAATATTAGGGCGATTTGAAAAACGACAATCAAATTATATATATTCAAGGCGAATATGTATGTGTAAAAATGAGGATTTTATTGTGGCTATATGTTTATAAAAATGTGCCTTAATAAATGCATACCATATACGCTGTTTAAAATAATGCAAAATAAATCATATATTTTGTTAGTTTATGTTAATAAATTTACGAAAATTAAAAAATTATGAATTAATTTAATGATATTTTATTAAATTACTTGAATGATTTTTTGATATGGTATATAATAAAGTAGATATAATTAGTTTGAAATTAATAATAAGGATGGTAAAGGCATGAACAGAATTAAATCTGTCGGCGAGATGCTAAAAGAAGCAGGCTACATTACTGATGAGCAGCTTCAAGAAGCTATTGCAAAGCAGAAGGAACTAAAAGTTAAAAAGCTTGAATCAATGCTTATTCAGTTGGGTTATGTAACTGAAAAACAGGTTATTGATACATTTGCAAGCAACCTTAATTATCATATAATCGACCTTAAAACATATAATATTAATCCTAACGCTGTTGCAAAAATCCCTAAAGCAATAGCTGTTAAGTACAATGTTCTCGGTGTAAACATAAGAAACAATAGGCTCACTATCATCACTAATGAACCTTTGAACTTCTTTATGCTTGAAGATATTAGACAGATTACTTCAATGCCAATTGATATTTTGTTGTGTGATTCGGAAAATATCAAGAAAGCCATTGATACTCATTATGAAAATATCGAAGCTCAGTTGGCTGCTAAAGAAGCTAACGCAGCAGTAAGTAATGTTGAAGCCGAAGCTGATACTGACCTTGACCTCAGCGATGAAGATGCGCCTGCCGTTAAACTTCTTGCAAGTTTGCTCGTTCGTGGTCAGAACGCAAACGCCAGCGATATTCATATCGAACCGTTTGAGGACAAGACGAATGTTCGTCTTCGTATCGATGGTGTGCTTATTGACTACCTCACACTTTCTCCGGGACTTCATCAGTCATTGATTGCTCGTTTGAAGATTTTGTCAAACCTCGATATCGCTGAACGAAGAATTCCGCAGGACGGTCACTTTAAAACAAAGATTGAAAACCTCGATATCAATATCCGTGTATCTATCCTTCCGACAGTATTTGGTGAGAAAGCCGTTCTCCGTTATTTGTCCACTAACTCGAAAATCGACAGAATGGGCAAGTTCGGTATGTCAGATGAAAACTACCAGAAGTTTGCTCCGATGCTTAAATCACCGCACGGAATCATATATATTACAGGTCCTACAGGTTCAGGTAAAACAACAACTCTTTACATGGTTCTTGAACATATGGCTGAAAAAGAAATTAACGTTTCAACCGTTGAAGACCCGGTAGAAAGAAACTTGTACAGAGTAAATCAGGTTCAGGTTAATAACGTTGCAGGTATGACGTTCGGCGCTGCGCTCCGTTCACTTTTGCGACAGGACCCTGACGTTATCATGGTAGGTGAAACTCGTGACGCAGAAACTGCTCAGATTTCAGTCCGTGCCGCTATTACGGGTCACTTGGTATTCTCCACATTGCATACGAATGACGCTATTTCTTCAATCGTTCGTCTTAACGATATGGGCGTTCCTGAATACCTCGTTGCTAACTCACTCGTTGGCATTATCGCACAGCGACTTGTTAGAAAGATCTGCCCCGAATGCAGAAAGGCGCATCCTATTACGGAAACAGAAAGAGCTATTCTCGGTTGCGGTGATGAAATTCAGGAAGTTTATAAAGGCGAAGGCTGCCCGGTTTGCGGTAACTCAGGTTATAAAGGACGTATTTCTGTTCATGAAATATTGACTATTGACAAGCAGGTTCGTAAGCTCATTACGACAAAGGCTCCGACAGAAGAAATCGAAAGATATGCACACGATGTTCAGGGTATGCTCTCACTTCGTGAAAGTACGCTCGAACTCGTTAAACAGGGTATTACTACTGTTGATGAATTCCTCAAAATCACTTACTATTCAGACTAATTTATATGTTATGCAAAGGGCTGCGTTCTATGACGCAGCCTGTTTTTTAGTTATTGTTAAGCTTATTGTGTTTACTTCGATTATGCGCTTTGTCGTTCTTTTCCGTTTCGAAAAGCACTACTGATGCATCGGTCATTTCATCATGCCACACCTTGCCGCTATGTACGACATTTGCCCATGGACAAAGCGTTTCATAATCACCATCGAAAACTATTGTGTAGGGCGAACCGCATCTATCATTAACCGACATAAAAAGATGCCTGCCATCGCCTGCTATGCTGCTTACATCGCTTTCAGTCATATTTTTGCTAAGTCGGTCAAACATTTCCTTTGTTATCTCATACAAATGATAACCTTGTATTCTGTAATATTCGCAGAAATATTCTTCTTTATCCTCGTCATAAAAGGCTTTCCAGCCTAATCCTTTTTTTAATTGCATATTATACCCCTTGGTATTTTAAATTTAAAGTTATCAGGCAATATATTAAGCTAACATTTCCTTTTAGACGTTTATAAGGTGGTATTTTCTATCGAAAAAACATAGCGTGAACGCAAATTAAAGCGCAATATATTTATCAGCTTTCTTTACCTTATTATAACTATACAATGATGAAAAATCAATAAAACAGCACCGAGTTAATATATTTTGTGCAATAAATGATTGTTGTAGTGAGTAATTTGGAACTAATAGACTATTTATTTATGCAGTGAAAATTCAGCTATTTGTTAGTGTGGTCAGTTGGGCGGTGTGGTGATAATTTGATTAAATGTGAAATGGGTTATATTTATGTTGAAACACTACAA
>CADBRR010000061.1 GCA_902797145.1 uncultured Eubacteriales bacterium
ATATACTGCCTCATAATCGCCATTGCGCCTGCAATATGCGGTGTTGCCATACTCGTGCCTGACTTGTAACCATAACCGCTTCCTGTCGCTGAATAAATCGAACCGCCCGGCGCAGAAACTTCGGGTTTAAGCTTCAAATCGGGAGTACAACCCCACGAAGAGAACGATGACGGATTAAAATCAAATGAACCCTTCTTTTCATTAACAGTAATCTCGATTTTTTTCATGAACGTCATTTCATATCCGTCTTCATAGGATATAAGAACTGTCGGAATAACATAATTTTCAATAGTTATGTAGCTGTCAAGCGTTGAATTGTTGAAAATAACGCACGCAACAGCTCCGTTTTCGTATGCGTTGAGCATCTTTTCTTCAAAGGTTAGACCGCCTCGGCTTACAAGCACGATTTTGCCAGAAACATCAATGCCATCATAATCGCTCATATCGCCAAGCCCCGTTATATGGACAACATCTAATGTTTTTCCAACAAGCGTATTAAGCTTCATATTATCAGGAGCGCTGTCATAATAGCGAACCTGTTTTTCGCTTGAAGATATTGTAAAATATTCCTTTTGCGATTCCCTGTCGTTGTCATAGCTTGCTACTGCAGTTGTCGAAATAGTAGTAGCAGGCATATCAACAGTTCCTAAATCGGGATAAGCAAGAGGCATTTTACCGTTCCATCTATTGTTTTCTGCAATAGTGGATTCATTACCTGCTGCAGATGCAACGCTTATTCCTATCAAACGAAGATTTTCAAAAGCCTTATTCATAGCTTCAAAGAATGAAACTTCTGTAAATCCGTTCTGTGCGCCAAGGCTGAGGTTTACAGAATCAACGCCCAACGCTGCGCAATCTTCAAGCGCTGCTGCAATAACATCAAACCCAGCGCTTCCGCTATCGTCAAACACGTTCATAACGACTATCTGCGCTTCGGGCGCAACACCCTTTATAGCGTTAGAATTGCCTGCCGCTATTCCTGCAACGTGCGTTCCGTGATCGCCAGCTCCGCCATGTGAAACTACCGTATTTCCGTTTGCATAATTGTATCCGAACGGAATTTTTGCGTTTTTATATATTCCGCTTCCGTTTGCGATAAGCTCGCCGGAATTAGCAAGCGCATTTATTTTTTCTTTCGTGAGCTTCGTTATTTCAGGATATGTTGTAAACGCATTGTGGTCAACAACTATTCCTGTATCGACTATTGCAACAACTCTTCCGCTTCCATCATAACCCGACTTCCACATAAATGGTGTGTGCATCATATTTATGCTTTCAGCAAGGCAAGGTTTAAATGTCGGCGCAACGAATGCGCTTTTTACACCCTTGATATTTTTAATTTTTGAAAGTGTGTCATATTTTGCGTCAATACTAAAAGCGTTCATAATTCGTGTATACTGATAATTTATTTCAAAATCATCATCACAAATTTTTCCTATTTTGTCGAGTATGACGCTTTGGCAGGACAAAGCCTTGCTTCTCAAATAAATACTCTTTGTTGCGGGGAACTGTTCCTCAAGCATAACAAATATAGTAACTTTATCATCAGGTCTGTATTTTTTGTCATAGTCGGAAACGTTGAACGCACCTTCATTTTCAAACGCAATTTCTTTTGCGTATGAATGCGCTTGAACGCCTATTGAGCAGAAAAGCAATATAAAAGCCATAAATATAACTAAAATCTTTTTTGTCACTTCTTTACTCATACTATCCTCCTTTGAATTTATCGTATAATTACATATTAACTATTTTTTATTCATTTTTCAATAGTAAATTTTAGAACTTATTGTGTAAAAATTGAAAAGAGGCAGTAAAACTGCCCCGTAATTTTAATATTCAGCCATTTTTCTGAGTATGTCTGTTGCATCTGACGAATCAACTGTTCCATCATCGTTTACATCAGCCCTATTCAAAGTTGCGCTGTCAAAACTGCGAAGATGTGCGCAATATTCAAGAATAATTACCGCATCGAACGTATTTTCCTTGCCGTCAAGATTTACATCATAACCCTTTTTCAAATCGTAAGTAATTTCATTCATCGCATAATCTGCAAGCATAATCTTAACATCGCCATACCCTGTTATGTCGAATTCATATGAGCTTACCTGATTAGGATTATCAAGGTTTAAATACCTCGTTGCAATCACGCTTGAGTTTGATGCAATAACCTTGCACATAGCAACAAACCTGTTATCTTTAAACGAAACTTTAAGCGTTTTCCTGCTGCCTGATGAAACAATTTCATAATTTGTAATCTGAGGTGCTTGCGTGTCAATATAAACCGGAATTTCACGATATTTTGACGATTCATTCTGTTCGTGGCGGTCAAAATCTATATCCGCTTCAATCCTCGCATAGACAACGGAACCATTATCAAGATTTTTTCCGCTCCAGCGTGGGTCGAATATATAGCTTTTGAAAACGCCAAACGGCGCAGATGTCTTAACAGCGTATTCAGTATTTTTGCTGAAATAAACATTGTCTTGCCTATCGTATATCATAACACGAAGCTGCTTTGAATTTCTCAAAAGCGTTGCTGCAATCTGATAAATAGAATCAGCCTTGCCATCGCCATTAGGCGAAATTGCGGCCTTTGAAATATCGAAATCTTCGCTTGTAGAATATGGGTTCGTACCGAGCAAATATTTATCGCTTCCCGAATGAGCGTATGCGCCCGACTGTGCCCAGCCATACGAATTTCCAAGCTCATCAAACATATGCTGACTCGTCCAATCACCATAAAAGCCCATGAACGGAACTGAAAGGTTAAGTCCGCTTGTTTCAGAAAGCTTTACAAACCCTTCAACGAACATACCGTTTCTAAACCTTTCAAGATATGCCCTGTCGCTCTGTGAAAGATTCAATGTAAGGCTTATTGTCTTTTTAGAATTTGCAGGTACCAAAACGCTCCTATCCCCCGTTATCGTCGGATAAAGCCTATATGAATCGAGCCCTATGTATGAACCTGATGTGATGCTATGGGTTATAGTATCAACCGAGATAGAATATGAAACGCTCTTTGAAGATACGTTGTTTATCGTAAACGAAAGCTTGTATTCGCCTGTTCTATTGACATCATCATAAAGCTCAATCTTAGGCTTTGAACCATTTACAGTTACATATGCGCCTGTCTTTAAAGCAGTTTCAAGGTTTATAAGCCCTGCGCCCTGTTTCCTTGGCGAATATGGTATTCCGCCTGAATTTATAATCGGTGTTGCAGTTGACATAAGCACCGCTTCTGCCGCATTTGAAAGAGCAGTTCCGCTAAGATTATATGTATCTTCAAGATGCTTTCTTATAAGCGCAATAGATGCTGACGCATGAGGTGTTGCCATACTTGTTCCCGACATATAACCATAACCGCCATTTCCATAGCACGAATAAATATTTCCGCCCGGCGCAGTAATTTCAGGCTTCAAACGCAAATCCTCCGTAACGCCCCACGAGCTTGAAGTTGCCATAGTATAGCTTGCAGCCCTCAAATCCTCCTCAACAAATAACCTTTTATCAGCAAGATTTATCAATCTTTCGCCATCAGATTTTGAAATCATAACGGTCGGTATCTTGTAAGATGAAATCGTCATATTGATAATGGCAGAATCCGAATTATTGTAAACTATACAGCCTACTGCTCCGTTATTGTAGGCGTTTTCAAGCTTTTCGTCAAACGTTATGTCGCCTCGCTGAACGAGCGCAATCTTGCCACGAACATCAACATATTTATAATCATCAACATCTCCATAATTGTCGATAACAACATAATCATAATTTTCGCCACTAAGCGTTGAAAACGCATCTTCGCTTGTTGCTCCGTCATTATATGATATGTAAAGGTCCGAATCACCAGTAGTCCTTATAACATATGATGAACCGGAATTTCTGTTGTTCACGCTTGCAACAGCGACAGCGTTTTCGTCCGCTGCCGGCATGAGGAGCATACCAAGGTCGGGATGAGTTAAAGGCTCCCTCGAACCGAAATTATTACCGCTTGCAATATGCGCATCATTGCCTGCACCTGCAACAACGTTAATCCCAAGCTTTTTAAGATTTGAAATAGCTTCGCTCACAACTGTATGGTGCGTAACGGTTGAACCAAGGCTCATGCTGACAACATCAACGCCCAGAACAGCGCAGTCATCAAGCGCAGCTGCAACCGCTGTAAAATCGCAGAAACTTCCGCTAAATACCTTCATAATAGCAAGCTGTGCATCGGGCGCAACACCCTTTATCCTATTTGAATTGCCTGCCACTATGCCTGCAACGTGCGTTCCATGATCGCTTGACGAACCGTGCGAAACATCAGTAGAATTCTGAGTATAGTCAAACGCAAACGGAACTTTTCCGCTCTTATAAACATTTCCTGTCGCAATAGTTCTGCCTGATGAAACGATATTGTTTACATTAGTCCTTGAAAGCTTTTGCTGTTGAGGCGAAACTGAAAACGCTTCATGGCTCAACAAAAGCCCCGTATCAATTACAGCAATAACGCTGCCCTTGCCCGAATAACCTGCTTTCCACGAATAATTTGCGCCTATCATACTCGTGCTGTTTGTCAATAAAGGTTTATATTCAGGCGCAACAAACGAATCTGCAACTCCGTTTATTTCCTTTATCTCGTCAATTATTCCGTATGGAACAGATACGCTTATTCCGTTTATAACGTTCTTGTACCTTGCAATTTCTTTTGCATAGGGATAAATTTCCTTTATTTTTTCAAAAACGGAATCCTGCTTTTTATCAAGATGCTCTCGTGCGCTGTCTGCTGTTAAAATCGACTTCACATTATATGAAATATCAGCAATCGGCTTGTCGGATAAAACAACAAAAACATTTACAAGCTCGTCAGGCGAATAACCCTCGCTTTCATAATCATAATTATCATCGTTTTCTATCGTTATAGCTCCAACAGGAACTGTGCATAAAAGCATAATAAAACATATAATAAACGCTGAAACCCTCTTAAATATCATAATTATAAATCCTTTCACATTTATAATTTAATAATAAGCATTTCAGCGTTTTTGTCAATCCCATTCAGAATATGTAAACTTTATTTTATCAGTTTTTCACATATTTTCACTTTTGCATTACATTTCAGCAAGATAATTTAGAATAACAACGCAGTCAAAAGTATTTACAAAACCACTCTTATCTACGTCTGCAATATTCATCTGGTTATCCGTCAAATCCCTTATTTCAGCAAAATATTCAAGCAAATAAACAGCATCGAGCGTATTTACAAAACCATCCTCATTTACATCGTAATCAGGAACTTCTTCCGCCTTCTGTGCCTTATATTTTACCTCGTTCATTCCGAAATCGCCTGTCTGAACATATACATCTTCATACCCTGTAATATCGAGCGTCTTTTCATACTCTTTATCGCCTGCAAGGTATTGGGTCGATATAGTTTTTCCCGACTTATCGAGCAATTTTACCATAGCAATACCTGTATTGTCAGAGATTGAAATATGTAATAGCTTCGTTCCATCTTCTTCCGTTATAGACACATCATTAACCTTGGGCGCTTGCGTATCAACATTGAGGTAAAATCCCCACGAATGAGGAACGCTCTCGTGCCTTGAATAATCGATATCTGCGCTTATTTCAACATAGAACCTGTCGTTGTTATTAACACCTGTTTTTCCGAATTCAAGCAAATTGTCGGTCGTCAAAAACTCCTTATATTCAGGGTCATATGCAACCTTGGGCTGATAAACCTCGGCAATTTTATAAACTTCGTTTCCGCTCGTATCTTTTATTGTTATCCTGTATTCCTTTGCGTTTTTGAGCAAGGTAGAAGTAATATAATAAAGATTGTCGAGCTTATCATCGCCATTTGGCGAAATTACAACGTTGTCCATATAGAAATCATCGTCATCTTCATTGTATGGGTGCTTGCCGAGCAACATTTTTGAACCGTTCAAAATAGTATACGCTCCGCACTCATTAAAAAGCATAGTTTTATCGTTTTCAAAGTAAACCTTGTCAAATATGCTCTGGCTTGTCCAATCGCCATAAAATCCCATAAATGGAACAGAAAGGTTTCTGCCATAGCTCTCTTTCAGCATTACAAAGCCCTCAAAGAACATACCGTTTTCAAACCTATCAAGGTATTTCCTTGCATTTTCTGAAAGAGTAATTTTTCCCTTTACCGTCTTGCTCGAACGTGCATTAACCTGAACCCTATCGTCAATTTCAACTTGGGTTGAAAGCTTTGCAGGCTTTAACGAAATATTGCCTGAAACTATTGCGTTTGAAACAGTATCAACGCTTATATCATACGTTCTTGACGAATCAGACATATTAACTATTGTAAACTCAAATTCGTAAACGCCTGTCTTGTTAGGGTCATCGAACAATTCAATCTTCGATTTTCCACCGTTTACAGTAACGTATGCGCCCGATTTCACTGCGTTTTCGAGGTTTACTACACCTGCGCCCTGCGCCCTTACAGAAAGCGGCATTCCGTTATATGAAATAGCTGTTGCGGTTGACATAAGCAAGTTTTCTGCAACGTAAGCAAGCTGAGTTGATGAAAGCGAATATTTTTCTTTAAGATACTGCCTTATAACAGCATATGCGCCAGCAATGTGCGGCGTTGCCATGCTCGTTCCGCTCATCGTTCCAAAACCTGACTGCCTTGAAGAAATTATCGAGCTTCCGGGCGCTGAAATTTCAGGTTTAAGATGAAGATCTGCGCTCGTTCCCCACGAGGAGAAATCCGACATAGTATATCCGCTATATCCCGAATTGTCGAGCGTTATCCTCTTATCAATCTGATTTATAAGCGTTTTGCCTGCTGATGACGAAATAAATACAGCAGGAATAAGATAATTTGTTACGTTCATATAACCAACTTCATCATTTGTGTTGTAGATTATTACCGCAACAGCTCCGTTATCATATGCGTATTCTATCTTTTCATCAAACGTTATCGTTCCACGCTTAACAAGCGCAATTTTGCCCCTGACATCTATTCCGCTGTAATCATAGTAGGAACCAACATTAGGTATAGAAACATATTCATATTCCTTATTGGGCAATGAATAAAGGTTCATAGCACCGCCCCTGTCGGAAAATTCAATCCTCTCGTCCGTAGAAGTTATTTTAAACGACTCAAAAGATTCCTTTGTCGTGCTTGCAACAGCCGTTGAATATCTAAACGATGCAGGCTCAGAAATTGTTCCCATATCAGGAAGTGATAACGGATTTACAAGGTTAGAGCTGCCCTCACCGAACGTGCCTTCGTTACCTGCAGCCGCCACAACGCTTATTCCAAGATTTTCAATTCTTTCATATACCGCCATAAGCTCCGGCCTTGATGCGTTATACTCAAATCCGCTCATTGCGCCAAGGCTCATATTTATTACATCAACACCAATAACTGCACAATCTTCAAGCGCAGCTACAAGTACGCCAAACTCAGCATCGTTTGAATTTTCTCTGCCCGAATAGATTTTCATAACCGCAAGCTGTGCATTCCTTGCAATGCCTGAAATTTCATAGCTTTCTGAATTGCCTGCCGCTATCCCTGCAACGTGCGTTCCATGATCGCTAATTCCATCGTGCGATACATCGTTATCGTTGTCCGCATAATCATATGCAAACGGAATCTTCGCATTTTTGTAAACGCTTCCCTTTGCAATAGTTGTGTTTGAACGCATAATGCTGTTTATATCCTGCTGTGAATATTTAACGTTTGTCGGCATTATTGAGAACATATCATGGTTTACAACTATCCCTGTGTCGATTATGCCTATAAGCATACCGCTTCCGTCATAGCCTGAATTCCATGCGCTGTCAGCGTGGGTTATAATCGTGCTGTCGGTCAAACACGGCTTAAATCTCGGCGCAATGAATGCCGAGCTAACCCCGTCAAGCAAGCAGATTTTTTCTATGTACTCTTCTGCCTCGCTTTCTGGAAGCTCAATGCTGAACCCGTTCATAATATATGTGTATCTATATTTTACTTTTACATCGTCCATTGTGCGCATAATGTTGTTTATAACATAATCCTGCTTCTTTTCAAGCTCCGATTTTGTTATTATGCCCCTGACCATATTGCTGTCTGCAAGCGGTCTATCTTCAAGCACTACTATAACGCTTATAATTCTATCGCTCGATTTAGTTGTTGCAGTAACATCAAAGGTCATTGAACAAATAATAAATGCAAATGACAAAATAAGTGCCGCTATTCGTTTCATGTTACACCACTCCTTATATTTTCTTTAGTATGATTATGCAATAAATAGCTTTAATTGTCAAGTTCATTGCCGCTCAATATTTTATTTATTGCCATGGCAATATATGGTATAGAGTTCTTTGCCTGTTCAAACGAGTTTGCATTATTGCCAAGCTCTATAAGGATTGAGTTTTTTATGTGCTGGTTGTATCTACCGCTCTTTATCTGAACGTCCTTTGCAAGCGAAGGATTTATTTGATTTAAATATTCCGTTATCTTCTGAGCAATCAAAAGATTATGTTCATAATCGGGCATATCATCAAAGCCTGCACCCGTTGCACCCTTTCCGTTTCCAACAACGAGCGAAATTTTAGCGCATTCTTTTCCGTCAATTACAACAAATTCGCCCTCGCCTGAGTCTGAATAATCCCTGTGAATATCAATATATAGCTCAATATCAGGGAATTTTTCTTTATATTCCTCTATCGTTTCAAGCGACTCCTTATAAGATTGAGAAATACCCTTGCTTTCGTGGTTTTTTGTGTCGTGCAAGGCTATAATCCCATACTTGCTTTCAAGTATATTTTTAAGCTCCGCTCCGAGCGCAGAAACGTTCTTGTCCGCCTCGTCAGTTCGCCATGCGGAAATCTCCTTGTATGTGTAACCTTCTCCCTGCTTGTACGCTTCAAGCGTGTGCGTGTTATAAATCAAAACCCTGACCTTATCATTTTCGCTTGTATTCGGTTTTTGAGGCTCGTCTGAAACAGTAACGTTATTATTATCGCTCAACACAAATACAGCCTGTGAATCATCGTTTTTAGGCGAATTTGCATTGTTTTTAGCGTTATAGTGTGTGTATCCCCATATGAGTATCAACAGTACGCATATTGATATGAATAGTCCCGTCTTGCGCATATTGTTCATCTCCTGCAATTTAGTTTATATAGCTTATGATTCCAATCAGAATAAAATACGCTTTATATTGTCATAACTTTTGTTGAATAAAGCCATATTTATTCCCTGTGAAATAACCGTCGATATGTTGTCGGTTAGCTTGTCAATATCTTTTAGTGTAACTATCATATCCGCAAGCTCCGCTAACGATTCATCGCCTCGTATGTCCTTGCCTGTCGCATCATAGATTATCGTTGAAGCATACACAACGAGCGGAACGCCTATTGCAATAACACGAACACCCATATCCTTTTCATTAAGTCCCTTCCTTGTATTGCCAACACCTGAGCCGGGAGTTATGCCCGTATCCGTTATTTGAATTGAAGCACCAATCCTTGATGCCCTGCGTGATGCAAGCGCATCAATAGCAATTATAAGGTCAGGCATAACATTTGGTATAACCCCCCTTATTATCTCCATAGTTTCTATGCCTGTAACGCCAAGCACTCCGGGCGATAATGCGCTTATCGCAGGAACATCAGGGCATTCTTTTTCGAGCATTTCACCCATATATTGTCTGAGGTGGCGTGTTATGAAAACCTTGTCAATGCAACGTGGACCTAACGAATCAGGGGTTATAAACCTATTTCCAAGCCCAACGATAAGTACCGATTTTTCATTTTTGTTTAGAAGCGATGAAAGCTCTTTTGAAAATAAGCTTGTTATAACATCAATCCGTTCAGGCATAACCTCAGCAAGCGATTCACAGTCAAGCGTTATGTAGTTGCCAATCGGCTTTTCAAGCTTTTTAGATGCACTTTCTGTTTTAATTTCAATGTGGGATATGCTGACGGAGTCAGTGTTCTTAACATTTTCTTCAATTCCCTCAAGCGTGCCATTAAGCTCGATACGTTCCTTTGCCATGTCAGTATATATGTTTCTCATAAAAAAATCCCCTTTCAAAAGATATTATAATATATTATTTTGCCTTATAGCGAAAATAAAATAACATTTTTATTATTATCGGCAAAAAAAGTCTTGATTTGTATTGAATTGCGTGTTATAATGTGATTTGTTTGGTAACAAAAATATTTATATAATAATTTCAAAAAAATAGAGAATAGGAGTGTGAAAGTTTTGGCTAATATTAAATCTGCTATGAAGCGTGTTAAGGTATCAAAGAGACAGAACCTTCGTAATCGTATGGTTATGTCAAGCACAAAGACAGCTATTAAGAGATTTGATGCTGCATTGGTTGCAGGCGATAAGGAAGAAATCGAACGTCGTTTCAGAATCGCTGTATCAACAGTAGATAAGGCAGCTGCTAAGGGTATCATTCATAAGAACCTTGCAAACCGTAAAAAGGCTCAGCTTGCAGTTAAGCTTGCAGCAAAGTAATAACGGTAGTTCAAAATCGTTAAATTCAATTATTGAAATAAAAAAGTCACAATGCTGTGGCTTTTTTGTCGTGTGCAAAAATCAGGTTCATACATAATAAAAAAAGAGATAGGCACTTTCACCTATCTCTATGATTTTAAAGATTGTCAAGCTGTGCAACTATGCGAAGAATCTTCGTTGCATCTGAGGAATCTATATCACCATCATTATTTACATCGCCTGCTGTTTTCTGCGATTGAGTGAATTTATCAAGCTTTGCAACATATCGCAAAATAAGCGTAGCATCATTTGCTTCTATATTGCCGTTTCCGTCAAGGTCTGCAAGCGAAAGATTTTTGCTCCTTGAAATAAGCACCATTCCATACTCACCTTTTTCAAACTTCCCAAGCATCATATTATTATCTTTTATGCCACGAGCCCATAATTCGTTATTGGAATTAATTACATATAAATCAGTATAGCAGCACGATACGCAGTCAACATCATTACCTATATGAACAAACATCTTTATAGCATCATATCTGTTTTCATTCATAATCTTGCCATTTGTATTATCACCCATTCCGTACATCTCGCCATTATTCTTTATTGCAATCAATACAAAATAGCGTTTCGCTTTGTCATCTACATCTGCGCCATCAAATAGATGCATTTCTTTTACATCATCGAATATTTTAGTGAATGAGTTTATGTTTTCAACTCTATCATCAACAATAAATCGTTTTTCCTTATTGTAACCGGCAACCAATAAATCACTATCATATGTTAATACGCAGGTGAAATCTCTGCACATTCTAACATCCTTGACATTTTCATATGCCTTTATAAATTCACCATTAGTATCGCTTTTTTCTATTCCAAGCATACCGAAATCATTTTTTCCGCATACCCATAGTGAATCGTCATTTTTAATTATGGCAATATGCTTTTCGTCAATCTCTGCCTGCTTAACATTGGTCGCAACTAAAACTGGTTCGTTTTCCGACTTAACATCAAACATCGGCACACGACCCCATACATACAACTGACCTTTTTTCGTAATATATGCTTCAGTATCGTACTTGCCGCAGTATTCTTCTACATTATCAGCAATTTTAGTGAAACCAAAGTTTTTATAACTATTATCAAAATGAATGTTTCCCCACATCCACAAGCTATCATCTTCAAGAATAACTGCACATCTACTTTTATATTTAGTATTGTCAACAGTATAGATTTTCTTTACTTTTTCAGCAATCTTTGTTGGCACTAAAGCATTTATAAATCCAGCTTCATTCTCTATACTATAATTTCCACAAATATATAATTCATTTTTGTTTGTAAGAATCAGCGTTGTATTTAATCCTGAAACAACATCTTTGACATCTTCAAGTATTATTTTAGCTCGTCCATTATTACTTTCAAATCCGTTTCCTAACTTACCTGCACCAATTGCCATATCGTCATCAGGATTCTTCACGGAATTAGGACCCCATGACCATAATCTGTCGAGTTCATCAATCGCTAAAACTCCTGCATAACAAGCAAGAACTTTCTTAAATCCTATATCTCCATCGAAAGTATATCGTTGTTTCTTGATTATTCTCGGATAATATGAATGCCAGCCGGAAACGCAATTGAAATATTCTTCTGTTCCGTCTTCTTTTAAAGCAATTCCGCCCCACTGACAGCAACCATTATATTTAAGCATTGCAAAAGAAGTAACACTTCCCATTATAATTTCTTCACATTCATCAAGTATATATGTTGGCAAAGCAATAGCATCAGCATTTTTATATCCTGTGCCTGTCTGCTGAAACATATTATTACCCCATGTATATAATTTCCCATCTTTATCTATCGCAGCGCAAGCAGCATCAAATGCAGTAATCTTTTCAATATTGCCCATAATTTTTAAAGGCTTTATTTCATTTTTAAATTCACCTGTTCCAAGCGAGCCATATCCATTCCATCCCCATGTATAAAGATTTCCGCTCTTTGTCAATGCCATAGAAAAACCTGCATCTGCAACAAATTCACTTACATCTTTAAGAATATATAAAGGCTTTGTGATTTTATCAGACTTACTCTGCCCTGCCTGACCAACATCATTTGCACCCCATGAGCAAAGCTTGTCATTTATGCCAAGTGCAAGCGTATGATCTATGCCTGCTGATATAGCTTTCATTTTTGAAACAACAAATTTCGGCTTTAAGCTTGCCTTAGTAGTTCCATCTCCTAATTGTCCCTTATCATTGTTGCCCCATGTGTAAACATTTCCGTCTTTGTTGAGCGCAACCATAAAATCAGCACCAATTGATACATCAACAATATTATTCATAATCTTGACAGGCTTGTAGCTATCCTTTTTAGAGCCTATGCCAAGCTGACCTAAATCGTTTCTGCCCCATGTCCATAATGTCCCATCAGTCAGTATTGCAGCAATGCTTTCGCCATTTGATGCAACCTTTTCAACATTATCAAGTATCTTTATCGGGTTTTGCTGATATTTAATATATCCGTCAACCGTTCCTCCATCGCCATTGCCTACCTGACCATAATCGTTAAACCCCTGCGCATAGAGGCTTCCATCATTTTTAATTATAAAATTATTAAAATAATAGGCATATGCCGTTTTTACATTATCCATTATGTATCGAGGGCTATTTCCACCAACAATACTACCGGCATATTCATTATCGCCCCATGCAAACAAATTTCCGTTTTTGTCAACAGCAAGTGTGTGAACCGTTCCAAGTGAAACACTCTTTATTATGATGCTTTCATCATAAATCGGTCTGCTAGTATACGCAAATACATTCATCGGCAACACCATCACCACAAACAATACCGCCATAAACCACGCAATTACTTTTTTCATTTTCATACCTCCCAATATTTTACCTTATTTTATACTATTTGGCTCGTTATGTCAAGTATTATTTGTAATGTATATGCCTCAATTATGATAAATTGTAGTATATTATTATTAAGCGAAAGGTCATAAATATTGTTTTTCCCCCAAAAAACAAAATGGGTTGCCACATTTTCCTCTGTGGCAACCCTGAATTGTTATATTAATTTATTTTGTGCATATTGCTTTAAGCGTTAAGCAAAAAAGCCGAGGATTTTATGCGTTAAGCAAGAAAGCCTTGTATGCCTTGTAAGCTTCGTAGATGTCAGCCTTGCTTGTGATTTCCCAAGGAGCGTGCATACTGAGAACTGCAACGCCTGAGTCGATAACGTTCATATCGTAGAGAGCTGAGATATAAGCGATTGTTCCGCCGCCACCGAAGTCAACCTTACCGAGTTCTGCTGTCTGGAAGAATACACCGTTTTCGTCCATAATGCGTCTTACTTCGCCAACATATTCAGCGTTTGCATCGTTTGATGATGACTTGCCTCTTGCGCCTGTGTACTTGTTGAATACAACGCCACGGCCAAAGAATGCCGAGTTCTTCTTTTCAAATGCACCAGCATAGATAGGATCGAATGCTGCGCTTACGTCTGATGAAAGCATCTTTGAGTTCTTGAGCGCTCTTCTGAGGTTGAGATCGCTGTAGCAGCCTACGAGGTTCATAACTTCTGCAACTGTGTTTTCAAAGAACTTACTTTCCATACCTGTTGCGCCAACTGAACCAATTTCTTCTTTATCAACGAGGATACAGCAAGCAGTCTTCTTAACTTTTTCAACTTCGAGCATCGCCATAAGTGAAGTATATGAGCAAACTCTATCGTCCTGACCATAACCCATTACCATGCTTCTGTCAAGGCCGAAATCTCTTGCCTTGCCAGCAGGAACGATTTCAATTTCAGCTGAGAGGAAATCTTCTTCTTCAAAGTCATATTTTTCTTTGAGGATTTTAACTATGCCAGCCTTAACAGCTTCTTTTTCTTCACCCTGAAGTGGCTGTGAACCGATAAGTATATTGAGATCTTCACCTTCGATAACCTTTGCAGCTGTCTTCTGCATCTGTTCGCCTGACAAATGGATAAGCAAATCTGAAATACCAACAACGGGATCTGATTCGTCTTCGCCAACTACAACGTCAATAACTGTGCCGTCTTTCTTTGCAACTACGCCATGCATTGCAAGTGGAAGTGTAACCCACTGATACTTCTTGATTCCGCCATAATAATGTGTGTCAAGGTATGCAAAATCGTTGTCTTCGTAAAGAGGGTTCTGCTTGAGGTCGATTCTCGGTGAGTCGATATGTGCGCCAAGGATATTGATACCCTTTGTCATGCACTCTTCACCGATTGTGAACATCATAATGCCCTTCTTCATGTTTACAGCGTAAACCTTATCGCCAGCGTTGAGCTTTTCGCCTTTTTCGATAAGTTCTTCAAGGTTGCGGAAACCATGAGCTTCTGCCATGCAAACAGCCTGCTTTACGCATTCTCTTTCCGTCTTGCCGTTGTCAAGGAATCCCTTGTAGCCTTCGCTGAGTTCTCTAAGAGAATTGAGCTGAATTTCATTATATTCTTTCCATGCATTCTTTCTTTCCATAGAAAAATCCTCCATATTTTGTAGTTAGCTATATTTTACCACATATTTTATAAATCTGCTATATATAATTTATTAATTTAAGATTTTCCATCTATCCCCATCGAAATCTATATCATAATCTATATCATATATGAATGTATGGCCCTTTATGTTCGCCTTAATTTGTACTACTTTGCCGCTGACAAGCGACAATTCACGCATATCCTTGTTTGTGATTTTTGCGTACAAATACTTAACTTCGTCATTTTCAAATCCACATCTTTCAAGTGCCTCATTAAAAACTTTTTCATCAAGCTCTATATAGTTACCACTTATATTTTTATATGCTCCTGAAGAGTATTTTTCACTAACAACAACCTGCAATTCAACATATAAACTCCTTGCGCATTTAATAAGTTCTGTGTATTCGTCCATTTCAAGTACATCCCAAGCACCCACCCTATTTTCCACATCAAATGAATACACTGCAACGTTTTGTTCTTTGTACACACACATAACTTGCGTTATTTCATGCGTGTTTTCATCGATAATAACGCTTTCTGCCCTGATTTTATCGGCATATTCAGGAAACGTTGAATTGACTTCATCAAGCTCTGATTTACTAAATACAATAATATCTTCGTTTTTGTCTACAATAT
>CADBRR010000062.1 GCA_902797145.1 uncultured Eubacteriales bacterium
AAAGAAAAGGAGTATTGCTACGAAGGGGGCATATGTGACTTTGTTAAGTATCTCAACGAAGATAAAACACCGATATATGAGAGCCCGATATACCTTAAAGGCGAGAAAGACGGTATTATTGTAGAAGTAGCATTTCAGCATAACGATGGTTATACGGATAATATTTTCTCATATGTTAATAATATTCCAACAACCGAGGGCGGAACGCATGAAATAGGATTTAAAAGCGCTATTACAAAAGTCCTAAATGATTATTGCAGAAAAATAGGTGCGATAAAGGATAAAGAACCATCGCTTACAGGTGATGATTTCAGGGAAGGTATGACGGCTGTTTTGTCGCTTAAAATGCACACGATACAATTTGAAGGACAAACAAAGACTAAGCTTGGAAATACTGAAGCAAAGCCTGCTGTTGAATATGTTATAACTGAAAAGCTAACGCAATTTCTTGAGGACTTGAAAAATGGCGAAACTGGTGCTAAAATTGCAGATAAAGCAATTCGTGCAGCTAAAGTAAGGGAAGCTGCACGAAAAGCTAAAAGCGTTGCGAGAGAGAAAAATAAGCTTGAAAATGCACCTCTTGTTGGAAAACTTTCGAGCTGTACTGGGAGAAATCCTGAGTTGAATGAACTTTTCATAGTTGAAGGTGATTCAGCTGGCGGAAGTGCAAAACAGGGCAGGGATAGACGATTTCAAGCAATATTGCCACTTAGAGGTAAGCCACTTAATGTTGAGAAAAAAAGACTTGATCAGGTTCTTGCAAACGAAGAATTTAGGTCTGTAATAACTGCACTCGGAACAGGTCTTGGTGAAGATTTTGTTATAGAAAATCTCAAATACAATAAGATAATCATTTTATCCGATGCCGACCAAGACGGAGCTCATATTAGGGCAATTCTGCTTACGTTCTTTTATAGATATATGAAAGAGTTGATACTTGATGGTCATGTGTATATTGGGCTTCCTCCGCTCTATAAAATAGAAAAGGGGAAAGAAATAAAATATGCTTATTCGGATAACGAGCTTGCGAAGATGACAAAGGGATTGAAAGGGTATACACTTCAAAGATATAAAGGACTTGGAGAAATGAATCCTGAACAGTTGTGGGAAACTACAATGAACCCTGAAAATAGGTCGCTTATAAGAGTAACGCTTGAAGATGCTGCTAATGTTGAACACCTTGTAAGCATACTTATGGGCGATAAAGTTGCGCCACGCAAAGAGTATATAAGTGAATTTGCTGATTTTAATAAGGTTGATACATTTGAAGATAAAGTTGATATTGATAAATAGTTACGAGGAATAAGATGGCACGAACTAAGAAAAATGATGACAATCTAACTATTAAGTTAGGCGAAACTATTATAGATAGAAGTATGGACGATGTGATGCATAATTCTATGATGCCTTATGCAGAACACGTAATCCTTGAGAGGGCATTACCACGAGTTGAAGATGGATTAAAGCCTGTTCAAAGGCGAATACTGTATACTATGCTTGAACTTGGTGTAACTCCAGATAAACCGTACAGAAAGAGCGCACGTATTGTCGGCGATGCGCTTGGTAAATATCATCCGCATGGCGATACTTCTGTGTATGATGCTATGGTAAGGCTTGCTCAGGATTTCAATATGCGTATGCCACTTGTTGATGGCCATGGTAACTTTGGTTCAATAGATGGAGATAGCCCTGCTGCAATGCGTTATACAGAAGTTAGAATGACTCCGCTTGCACTTGAATTGCTTCGTGATTTAGATAAAGATACCGTAAAGTTCAGCCTTAATTTTGATGATACTTTAAAGGAACCTGATGTTTTACCGGGAAGATTTCCCAACTTGCTAGTTAATGGTACAACAGGTATTGCTGTTGGTCTTGCAACAAATATACCACCGCATAACCTTAAAGAAGCTATAAGTGCAGTTGTTGCGCAGATAGATAATCCCGATATAACGCTTGATGAGCTTATGGAGCATATTCCTGCGCCTGATTTTCCGACAGGTGGCTATCTAATAAATTCACCTGAAATAAGAAATGCTTATGAAACGGGAAAAGGCAAGCTTACAATGCGTGCTAAAACGCATATAGAAGACGGTAAAGGCGGAAAGAAGCTTATTGTTATAACCGAGTTCCCATATCAGGTAAATAAGGCAAAAGCGCTTGAAGATATACTCAAACTCAGCCAAGAAAAGAAGGTTATGTTTGCAGGTATTGCCGATATTAGAGATGAATCGGATAGAATGGGAATACGTGCAGTAATCGAAGTAAAAAAAGATGCAGATGCGGAAAAAATATTGCAGTATTTATTTAAATATTCGGATTTGCAGTGTACCTTCGGTGTAAATATGGTTGCAATTGCAAACGGAAAGCCTGAGCAAATGGGCCTGAAAAAGATAATAGAATACTATATCAAGCATCAGGAAAATGTTGTTACGAGGCGAACAAAATTTGACCTTGAAAATGCGCTGAAGAGGGAGCATATACTTGAAGGACTTATGATAGCTGTACTCAATATTGATGAGGTAATAGCTATTATTCGTGCATCAAAATCCCCGAAGATTGCGAAAGAAAACCTTATAGAGAGGTTCGAGCTTTCAGACATACAGGCGCAGGCAATTCTTGATTTAAGGCTGCAAAGACTTACAAATCTTGAAACTATTGCAATAGAAAAAGAATATAAGGACATTAAAAAGCTGATAAAAGAATTGCGTGGGATACTTGCATCGGAAAGTAAGCTTAAAAGTGTTATAAAAAAAGAAATAACGGAAATAATGGAATTGTATTCATCACCACGGCTTACAGAAGTTATTGATGGTGAAACGAATATAGAAATAAAAGTTGAGGATACAAAGGTTATAGAGAAAGTATCCATTATGATATTAGACGGTGGAAAAATAAGGAGGATAACTCAAAAAATAGCTAATGAACCTCAAATTGTGCTTCCGGAGGGGGAAAGGATAATATATAATTTAAATACTTCAACGGATAAACGAATAAAACTATTTACAAATAAAGGTTCAATGGTTAATATAGATGTTGAGGATATTCAAGAAACTAAATTAAATGCAAGGGCTGTGAACATAAACTCACTTGTTGAACTCGATGAAGGCGAAAAAATAATTGCCGCATATGATGACTTGAATAGTGTAGGTGGAAATAAAATTTATATCTACACGAAAAAAGGAATGGTAAAGTGTAGTGAAATTTCACAGTATGAATTAAGGACAAAGAAAACGACATCAATAACGCTAAAAGATGACGATGAAGTTATTGGAATTGAGGGTGAAAAATTTGAATCTGTAATGCTAGTAACAAAGAAAGGTATGAGTATCAGATTTGAAAGGGAATCTATTCCGGTAACAGGTCGTACTGCTTCGGGCGTAAAGTGTATGAAGCTTGATGAAGATGATGAAATAATCTTCGCACAGCAAGTAAATGATGAGGGTGAAATACTTGTTATGACCGATAAGGGCTATGCGAAGAGAAGCTTTGTTTTCGATTATGAATTGCAGGGACGAAATGGTAAGGGCGTAAAGACATTTGATTTTAAGAAAAATGGTTCAAATGGAACAGTAATAGCCTTTGCTATGTATATCAAGGAAAGTATAGATATTACGGTCGAACAGGTTCATGGAACGAAAACAGTAATTAGTTCAGAAGAGATTATGATAGAACAAAGGGCAGGAAAGGGCAGAATGACGATAATGACAATACTTGATGATGTTGTCGTAAAGGGTTATCCTGTAAAATAAAGTCGTTTAGTTCTAAAACAAAAAATTATGAATAAATTAATAATATACAAACGCATTGATAAGGAGATATTATGGTTAAGACAGAATTTAGTAATAATGTTTTAATATCTGGTTGGGTAGAAAACGAACCAAAGTTCAGCCATCATTTGTATGGTGAAGCATTTTATTATTTTGATGTATCGGTTCCTCGTTTGAGTGGAGCAGTTGATTTACTTCCGATTACAGTTTCAGAAAGGCTGTTTTATGAAAGAATGCCGATTAAAGGTGATTTTGTTGTGCTTGATGGTCAGCTTCGTTCGTACAATAAGCACACGGAAACAGGAAACAAACTCGTTCTGACAGTTTTTGCAAGGAACTTTGCAATGGTAAATCAGATGGAGGGCGAATTTAAGCACGATCCTAAGAATGAAATTGCAATTGAAGGTTATATCTGCAAGCCTATTATTTACAGAAAGACACCGTTTGATAGGGAAATTGCAGATTTGCTCGTTGCAGTAAATCGTTCATACAATAAGTCGGATTATCTGCCTTGTATTGCATGGGGTAGAAATGCAAGATTTGCGCAGTCACTTTCTGTTGGAACAAAAATACTTCTTCGTGGTAGAATACAAAGTAGAACTTACCAGAAAGAAGTTGAAGATGGAACAGTAGTAAATAAGACTGCATATGAAGTATCATGTTCATCAATTGAAGTTCTTGTAAAGCCTGTTCCCAAAGAAAATTTGTTTGAGGATGAGATAAACGCATATGAGAATAATATGAATTTGAATATGAACGATAACTTTAATCCCGGATATAGAATGCAGTATGGTATGGAACATAGATTTGATGAAGATTCAAATTCCGATAATACTTTATAATTAAAAAAATCAGTAACGATAATAAAACGCTCTATGGCAACTTGATTACCGTAGAGTTTTTTGCGTACTTATTTTGAGGAGAAAAATATGGATGGACTACTTTTAGCCTCTGTTGTTAGCGAACTTGATACGCTGTGCGGAGGAAAGATAGATAAAGTATATCAGCCTGAAAAAGATGAAATAATACTTGCCGTAAGAATTGGTGGAGAAAACAAAAAAATTCTAATTAGCGCATCGTGTGATAATTGTAGGGTTCAGCTAACAGAGATGAAAAAAAGCAATCCGCCTGAACCACCGATGTTTTGTATGCTGCTTCGTAAAAAACTTACAGGTGGCAAGATAATTTCATTTGAACAGGTTAATCGTGATAGAATATTAAAGATTGTAATTGAAGCCCAAAACGAACTTGGCGATTTTGTACCATATACGCTTGTTGTTGAGATAATGGGAAGGCACTCAAATATAATTTTTTTGAATGAAAATAATATAATTCTCGATGCAGCTAAAAGAGTTGGAATTTCAATGTCATCCGTTAGGCTTGTAATGCCGGGTCTTGAATATCAAGCTCCGCCGGTGCAGAATAAAATCGACCCATATAATGCGGAACTTGTTGATTTTTATAGCGCATTAAGCGGTGATATGCAGATAAAAAAGAAGCTTTCAATGACTTTCTATGGACTTGCGCCTAATGTTGCAGGATTGCTTGTAGAAAAGTTTGGAAATGGAAAAACCGAGCTTTCCGAGATAAATGAAGATGAACGGCATATGCTTGCAAGGCTTCTATATTCTTTTTATCAAGAATGTAAAAAAGGGAAATTCAATCCAACTGTTGTAACAAATGAATGGGGAGAAGTAGTTGGAGTATATGCGTTTATTCCGGTAATGAATGAACAATTCATAAAGAGATTTGATAGCATATCACAGGCGATTGATGAGTTCTATTGCATAAGGGACGAACAGGAAAGTATAAAGAGAAAATCATATTCGATACAGAAAGTATTGCAGAACAATATTGAAAGGGTTACAAAAAAGCTTTCACTTTATAATGAAATGCTCCTTGATGATGATAAAATCGAACAATATAGGCTTTATGGCGAGCTGATAACTGCTAACCTGTATATGATTAAAAAGGGAATGGAAAGCGTTGTTTTGCCGAACTACTATTCTGAGAATATGGAAAATATTACAGTCCCACTCGATAAAAAATATAGCGCAAGTGAAAATGCTCAGCGATATTTTAAAAAGTACAGAAAAATGAAGTCGGCAAAAGAACTCGCAGTAGGTCAAAGGGATGATGCAATTGCAGAGCTCAATTACCTTGAAGGTCAGCTCGATAATCTTTCAAAATGCACAACAGTTAATGAATTGTCAGAGCTTCGTGAAGAACTCATAAATGATGATTATATAAAGCATGATAAGGGAAAATCAAAGGCTGCAAAAATACCACAAACCAAGCCTATGCATTATGTTTCAAGCAGCGGCGATGATATTTATGTTGGCAAAAATAATAAGCAGAATGATAACTTGACGCTTAAATTTGCATCAGGTGATGATATGTGGCTGCATACAAAGGATATTCCGGGATCACACGTAATCATTAAAGCGAATGGCAAATTGAGCGAAAACACTATTTTTGAAGCAGCAATGCTTGCAGCTTATTATTCCAAAGCACGAAATGGTGTAAATGTAGCTGTAGACTATACGCCACGAAAATTTGTTAAAAAACCTTCGGGCGCTAAAGCAGGAATGGTTATATATACGACAAATAAAACGGTTTTTGTAACACCGGACATAGGTTTTGTAAAAAAACTTACGCAAATTGAATGATATAATAGAATTATTACCTTGCTATGTGAATAGTATTTATAAAAAAGCGAGGTGTAATTATGAAAAGTAAAAAAATAATAAGATTCATTACTATCTGTTTTACTGTTGCAATGATTTTCTGCTTTGCAGGGTGCGCAAATATTGATAATGTGTCAGAGAGTAAGAATGAGGAAACATTAAGCGATTTTGAAATCTCAGGATTAAGAAATACCGTTTTGTATTATCCTGACGATAACGGACTTATTGTTCCTGTAATGAGAAAAATACCATGGGATGATGGAATTGTAGTTTCAGCTCTTGAACTACTTGTATCAACGAAGGATAATGAAAATGCTTTATCTAAAATGGGACTAAATCCTGTAATGCCTGAGGGTGTTAAGTTTAGCGTAAGCATAGATGATGATAAAAAAGCAACTGTTGATATTAAAGGAATGACCGATTTTGACGATGCCCAGTCGGAAAGAAATATGGTAGTTTCAGTTGTAAATACCCTTACTGAATTCCCGTCAATTAAAAGTGTTAAACTCCAATTTGATGGGGAATCTACACCAAGAATGCGAAACGGAACAGATGTTTCTTTGGAAATGGAATCATTCAATATCAACGTAGAAGATAACGAAATGGCTGTTTCTACTGGTTCACTTAATAAGATAACACTTTATTATCCAAATGTTGAGTGTAGTACGTATATACCTGTTACAAGGTTTATAAATAAAAACCCTGATTTTGAAAATGCTGTTAGCGAATTGATAAAGGGAACTCAGCTAAAAGGTACAAGAAATTGTTTCCCCGAAGGAACAAAGCTGCTTGAAGCACGAATCGTCGATGATGTTGCAACAGTTAATCTTTCAAGCGAATTTTTAACTGCAGAAGATACTGAAGGTCTTGCTGAAACAGCTTATACTACATTGCTATTGACAGCAAACGAATTTTCAGAAATATCACAACTCACGCTTAAAGTCGATGGTATTAACTACGATGTCAACGCAGAAAATACAGAATATATAAATATGTTCAGATAATAATGGAAATTATAAATAATTTATGATAAAATTATAATAGTAAAATATGGAGGAAAATTTATGAGGTTACTTATTGCGTCAAACAATAAACATAAGGTTCGCGAAATAAAAGAAATATTGTCGAAATACTATACGGATATAATGTCGCTCAAGGATGCTGGAATAGATATAGATGTTGTTGAAGACGGAACAACATTTATGGAAAATGCTCTTAAAAAAGCGCATGAAGTTCTTCAAGCATCGAATTTTGATGCAGTTCTCGCAGATGATAGCGGACTTATGGTTGATGCACTCGATGGCGCACCGGGCGTTTATAGCGCAAGATTTGCCGGAGAAGGTCATGATGATGATGCAAATAACGCAAAGCTTATTGAAGTTATGAAAGATGTAGATGATGATAAGCGTACTTGCAGATTCGTAACTGTTGCTGTTATTGCACGTAAAGGCAAGAAAGATATTACTGCAACAGGCTATGTTGAGGGAAAATTGCTTCGTGAAAAGCGTGGCGAAAATGGATTTGGTTACGATCCGCTCTTCTATTACGAACCCTTCGGGAAAACCTTTGCAGAAATGAACGAACAAGAGAAGAATAGCGTTAGCCATAGAAAAAACGCACTTGAGGGTGTCAGAAAAGCACTTGAAGAGGAAGAAAAATGATTGTAGGCATAATTAGCGATACGCATGGTGATATAAATGCTATGCTCATGGCAGTAAACGCAATAGGCAATGCTGATGTATGGATTCATCTTGGCGATTATGTTCGTGATGCAAAGGAGCTTGAAAAAATCGTAAATAAACCTGTTTACTTTGTTAAAGGAAACTGCGATTACGGAGTGGATGCGGATACGGAAAAAGTAGTCGAGCTTGATGGAAAGAGAATACTTTTAGTTCATGGTCATTTGCATCATGTAAAGACCGATTTGCAAACACTTGCATATCGTGCAGAAGAACTGAATTGCGATGTTGCGTTATATGGTCATACTCATTGTTCGGATTTGACGGCATATGGTAAAATTATAATAATGAATCCGGGCAGTCCGAGCCAGCCACGTATGGGAATGCATGGTTCGTGTGCAGTGTTGATAATAAAAGATGGGGATATATATCCCAAAATCTGCCTTGTATAAGCGAATTATACAGCATAAATTAATAATATACATACATTGACAAATAATTTGCATATTTTTACAAAAATAGTATTGACAAGAAAATAAAGAGGATATATAATATAAGCAAGGGAATATCCCTACTCTTCCTTGTGTATGGCGGCTTGTTGTGACAATAAGCTGCCATTGTTTAATTTTAAATAAATTGTTGAATATGGTTAAAAAATCGTTTATAATTATATTGAGAGTTGATTGTAAAAATTCAATTATTATTTACGGAAAGGATAATTATATATGGCAAACGGTCAGCAGATGATACTTATATGTGACGATCAGGATATAATACAGGAAACACTTGGCGTTTATCTTGAAAACGAGGGGTATGCAGTAGAAAAAGCTATGGATGGTCAAGAGGCGCTTGAAAAATTTGAATCTACGAATCCTGATCTTATAGTTCTTGATATAATGATGCCAAAGAAAAACGGCATTGATGTATGCCGTGAAATAAGGACGCAGAGCAGAGTTCCGATAATAATGCTCACAGCAAAAAGTGAAGAGATTGATAGAATAATTGGCCTTGAGATAGGGGCTGATGATTATATTGTAAAACCATTCAGTACAAGAGAGGTTGTTGCAAGAATAAAAGCAGTTCTGAGGAGATTTTCACATCAGAAAGAAGAACCTCAGAAAATACTTCGTTTTGAACGATTGGAAATCAATATAACAAATTATGATGTTAAAGTAGATGGTAAGAGCGTGCAGCTTACGCCAAAGGAAGTAGAGATTTTGTATTTGCTTGCTTCACATCCTGAAAGAGTGTTTAGTCGAGAACAAATACTTTCGCAGGTGTGGGGATATACATATTATGGCGATATGCGTGCAGTAGATACGCAGATTAAGAGAATAAGGCAAAAGCTTCCCCAAGAAGAGATGCCATGGAATATAAGAACGGTCTATGGAGTAGGCTATAAATTTGAGTATAGCAAAGCAATACAATAAATCCAAATATGAAAAAGACATTATTTTCCAATACACTAACTGTACTTATAATATCTCTTGTAGTAAGTGCAGTTTTGACTGCTGTTATATTTGCGATAGTAGGCAGAAGAACTTTTGCAAGATCGAAAATCAATGAGCTTATGCCAAGGGCAGAATACTTGTCGCAGGTAACATCAGAATATATGCAGGGAAGGTTATATAAAGACGATTATCTAAACCTCATGCTTGTAAACGGAAATATATGGGATGCTGAAGTCTATGTATTTAGTAGAAACGGTGGACTTATATTGTGTACATCAGGAGCAACACATATAGAAACAGCATATGGCTATTTCAATGACTTTGGTGTTATACAAGGTCAGAGCATTAATTCACTTGATGCTGACGGAAAAGGCGTTATTGTAGGGGTACCTGTATACGATGATGAAAGAACAGTTATTGGAGGAGCTTTTTTGTTAAAGCCGATAACTGAGATTGATAAATCGTTAAATGCGCTTATTGTAACGCTGTTTATAAGCCTTGCGGTTTCAATAATTGGTTTGTTAGTGCCTATATATTTTCTTACAAGAAGGATAACAAAACCGCTTAATAATATAACAACAACTGCTGAGATAATGATGAATGGTGACTTCTCTGTAAGAGCGCAGGAAAATGACGGAACGGATGAAATACATAAGCTTGCTGCCTCGTTTAATAGCTTGTCGGATAATCTGACTCAGACGATAAATGATCTGACGATTGAGAGAAATAGACTTGCATTTCTTGTAGATTCAATGCGAGAAGGAATTGTATCAATTAACTGCGGAGGTTTGGTCGAACAATATAATCCGTCAGCGGTTAGATTGCTTGGTGGTTCTGAAGATGAAAAAATAGAAGAGCAACCGGGATTTAGCGAGATAATAAATACTGCATTTGATGTAATAGAAAAGTGTGAATGCAGAGAATTTTCACAAAAGGTTGCCGATAGGGAACTTAAAATAAGCATTGATCCAGTACAGTCAGGTTATGGTAAGCTTGCAGGTGCAGTTGTACTAATTCAAGATGTAACGGAAATGAACAGACTTGAACGCACAAGGCATGAGTATGTAGCAAATGTAAGCCATGAACTGAGGACCCCAATAGCCTCAATAAGAAGTCTTGCCGATGCATTAAATGATAATATGGTAAAGACGGAAGCAGATAAATATAGATATTATGGTTATATCTTAAAAGAATCATTAAGGCTTTCAAGACTTATTGATGATTTGATGGAGCTTTCAAGATTGAGGTCAGGAAATCTTGCCTTTGAAAAACGCAAAGTAGATACATATGCAATAATTAGTGATGTTGCAGAAAGGTTTACTGATATTGCAAATGAAAATGGCAAGAAAATTATTCTCGCTGTAGATGAAAATAACTGTCCATATACGTATACGAACGATGATAGGATTGAGCAGTTGCTTGTAATACTTGTAGATAATGCAATAAAGTATTCAGATGCTGGTTCGCCTATTACAATCGAAGCAACAGAGTGCGATGATAAGCTTCTTATTAGCGTCAAGAATAAAGGCCATGTTGCAGATGAAGATATAGATCATCTCTTTGAGAGATTCTATAAAGCGGATAAGTCACATAAAGGCGGAGGCACTGGGCTGGGGCTTTCAATAGCAAGCGAGATAATTTCGTTGCTTGATGAAAAAATCAAAGTAAAAAATATCGAAGATTGCGTTGTGTTTACGTTTAGTGTTGAAGTATTTAAAATAAAGTGATATAATGATTATGTGTAAGGAAAAGATGAAGTTAAATAATAAGTGAATAATGAAAAGGAGATATTAAAATGGCAGATATAAAGATTCTAATAGCAGACGATGATCAGGTAGTACATGAGTCATTAGGTATTTATTTGAAAAATGAGGGATACGAAGTAGTTGATGTATATGATGGAAAATCAGCAATTGAAAGCGTTTCATCGGATATTTCATTGTGCATTCTCGATATTATGATGCCGAATATGAACGGTATTGATGTTTGTAAGGAAATAAGGAAAACATCAAAGATTCCGATAATTATGCTTACAGCAAAGAGTGAAGAAATTGACAGAATAATTGGACTTGAACTTGGAGCAGATGATTATATTTCAAAGCCATTCAGCCCTCGTGAGGTCGTAGCAAGAATAAAGGCAGTTCTAAGAAGGTCAAAGGAAAGACAGGAAAAGCAGAGCAGCGAATCAATTACTATTGAAGATAGCCTCGTTATAGATTTAAAGAGCTACTCTGTTACACTTAATGGTGAGAGCATAATCTGTACGCCAAAGGAAATAGAAATGCTTTATTTGCTTGCGTCAAATCCGGGACAGGCATTCACAAGGGAACAGCTTCTTAACAGAGTGTGGGGTTATGATTTCGTTGGTGAAACAAGAACTGTAGACACACATATAAAAAGAATACGTGCAAAACTCGGAAAGAGTGGTCTGCGCTGTGGAATAAGAACTATATATGGAGTAGGCTATAAGTTTGAGGTAGAATAATGAAGAGTGTTACCTTCAGGCGATTCGTTTTATTGCTGATTGTGGCGGTTATCGTGTTGATTGCAATTACGTTAGGTAGCTTCTTGATATTAGGAACTTCTCAATATGAGCAAAATGCGTATGATGAGCTTGCCTCGAATGCCGAAGTAATATCACAGATTTACTCAAATTATATAGCGGGAGCAATAAAGGTAGATATATTTAAATCCCTTATTTCAACAGTATGCGATTCTGAACATTTCAGTATGATGCTTTTGAATGAGAGTGGAAAAGAATTTTACAATTATAACTACCTTGATGAGTTCGATATGGATGTTGTGAACAGACTAATAAATGATGAGTTTGCAAAAAATAATCTTCAGCTAAGTCAAATAAATACATTCAAATTTTATATTGATGGCAAGGAAATAATAGGTTATAGTATACCTACAATGTTTGTAGATTCGGAAAATAGTATTGTTGCATTTAAACATATTGATATAAACGAAGATACCGCATATAATCTTAACAGGATATTGCTGATTATTATTTCGATATCTGCTCCGCTTGTAATACTGTTTTCATTGATTAGAATGAGATCGCTTGTGAAGCCAATAAAGAACATAACTGATGTTGCAGTAAATATGTCGATGGGAAATCTTGATGTACAGGCAGATCAGAATGAAAAAGGTGAGTTTGGAACTATAGCTATTGCGTTGAACGAACTTTCAAGAACATTGCAGGAATCATTCTCAAAAATTATGGTTGAGAAGAGCAATCTTAATAAAATACTTCAGAGTATGAGCGATGGCGTTGTTGCACTTGATAATTCGGGTGAAATAACTCATATAAACCCTGCGGTAATTGAGATGTTTGGAATAAAAAGCGAAGTCAAAGAAAAACATGATATTTCGGATAACGAAGATATATGGTCAGCATTTGACAGAGCATTGAACAATAACGAAGCTGAGATACTTCAGTGCAACATAAGTAATGGTAGAGCATTGCTTGTATCAATTTCACCTATAGAAGATGAAAACAATAACGTTGCTGGTGTTGTAGGCCTTTTTAAGGATGTTACAGAGATGGAACGTCTTGAAAAAATGCGTTCTGAATATATAGCTAACGTATCACATGAGCTTAGAACTCCGCTTACGTCAATGAGAGGCTTGCTTGAACCGCTCGTTGATAATATGGTAAAAAGCGAAGATGATAAACAGCGATATTATAGAATTATGCTTCATGAGGTTGAAAGGCTATCAAGGCTTATTTCGGATATGATGATGCTTACAAAATTGCAGTCAGGTATTGCTCAGATGAATGAGGATTATATTGATTTAACAGAATTGCTTTTTGATATAGAAAACGCATATTCGAAGACAGCAAAGAGTAAGGGAATAGAACTCGTATCTGATATTACGGAAGTTGAAAGAAATGTTGTAACCGATGGTGACAGAATAGAACAGGTTCTCGTAATACTTATTGATAATGCTATGAAGTTTACCGGTGAAGGCGGTAAAATTACAATAGCTGTTGACGAGGATGATGAAAAGTACATAGTTTCTGTAAGCGATACTGGTTGCGGTGTATCCGAAGAGGATTTGCCATACTTGTTTGAACGATTCTACCGTGCAGATAAATCGAGAAGTAAGAGTGGTGGATCAGGACTTGGTTTGTCGATAGCTAAAAATATTATGCTTAACCTTGGCGAAGATATTACAGCTACAAGTGAACTTGGAAAGGGAACAACATTTACATTTACATTAAAAAAGGCAGAGGAAGATTATGAATTTGATGACTAATGAAATTTGTAATATTTGCCCGATAGAATGCGGTGCCGACAGAAGAAATTCTGTCGGCTTTTGTGGTGTAGGAAAAGATACATATGTTGCAAGGGCAGCGTTACATATGTACGAAGAACCATGTATTAGTGGTACAAAAGGCTCAGGAACGATATTCTTTTGTGGGTGCAATTTATCTTGCGTTTTTTGCCAGAATTATGATATAAGCAGCGAATGTAATAATAAGGGAAAAAGAGTCGATGCTAACTCATTAGCTGAAATTATGATATACCTTCAGGAAAAAGGCGCAAATAATATCAATCTTGTAACTCCAACTCCGCATATATTGCTTATTATGGAAGCAATTGCTATTGCAAAAAATAAGGGTCTTAATATTCCGATAGTATATAATACAAACGGATATGAAAAGGTTGAAACGCTCAAAATGCTTGAAGGATTGGTTGATATATATCTACCAGATTTTAAATATGCAACAGATAAACTTGCAGTAAAGTTTTCATCTGCGCCTGATTATTTTAATATAGCATCAAATGCGATAAAAGAAATGTATAGACAAGTCGGTTTACTTGTAGTAGATGATAACGGAATAGCAAAGAAAGGCTTGATTATAAGGCATCTTGTATTGCCATGCTGCGTTGATGAAACAAGGAAAATCCTTGATTACTTGAGCGATAATTTTCCATCTGATATTTGTATATCGTTAATGAGCCAGTATGTACCGGATTATAAAGCTGTGAATATGCCTCCGCTTAATAGAAAACTATTGAAGCGAGAATATGAAAGGGCTGTTGATTATTGTATAAGTAAAGGATTCACGAATGTGTTTATACAAAAGATGTCTTCTGCTGAAAGAATATATACGCCTGATTTTAATATTATGTTTGAAGACAAATAATATTTTGTGCCGCATATGTGGCACTATATTTTTAAAAATTCTGCATATACTTGATTAAAAAGTATATGAGGAGTTTAAAATGAAGAAGATTTTAAAAAAAATATTCGCTTTTATAATATCAATTATGACGGTATGTTATTTGATATTTGCACCTGCATATATTATTCCTAATCTTAATGAGAATGCGTATCTTGAATGGATGATGAAAAGCAGGGAACGAACTTTTAGCGGAATAATTAAAGTATGGCATATAGTTGGTTTTAAAAGCTATCAAGGGAGCGTAAGCTTGACTCTTTCAAAATGGGCGGAAAAAATAGAGAAAAAGAACTTTGGAGTATTTTTCGATATTGAAGCTATGACGACTGATGAGTTTCTTTTAAGAAGACAGAAAGGCGAGAGAGCTGATATATATTCTTTCCCGTTAGGACTAATAAAAAAAGATGATTTTATTGATATTAAGGAATATATAGGCGAATATAATTTTCGAGGGAATATGGGTGAGATAGGTTTAAGCGATGAAAAAGTGCTTGCTGTCCCATATCTGTATTCTTGTTATGCCGCTATTTGTAATACTGAGCATAAATCATCGGATATAATTAATTCAATTATTGATTCTGACAGCAATATTGTAACTGGCGAAAATCTTAAGTCGATATATGAAAAAAGCAAGATTCCTATTTGCGGGAATGAAACTGTTATTGGACTAATGGATTATAATGGTCACAGTATTTCATCAAATGATGAATTTACGTCATCAAATGCGTTGATGTCGATAAGCGATTTGAGGTATATTGGCGATATAATACGAAGATATAATAACGGCAAAGGATTTTCATATAACACATATGCTATTGATAATGATTTTACGGATGAAGTGCAACTTATAGGTGTCGACAGTAATATAGAAAAAGAAAAAATAACATATGTAGCGAAGCTGATTGATTATGCTTTGAGCGAAAATGGTCAAAAAGATGTTATGGCTTTAAAATCATTTCCTGTTATTGAAAATGTTGCTGTTGATTTTAATGGCGATGATATGATTAATTCTTTGTTTAATAAGCTGAACGAACCTACAATTATTAATACATTTGATTATTCCGAAAATAAAGAAAGACTATTTGAAAAGGCAAAAGAATTTATAATTTCAGAAAATAATCAAAAAAATGAGTGCAAAGAATTATTTAAACTCTTGTGCTTGACAAATAAATAAAGTAAAATAATAATAGCTATATATTTATTGAAAGGAGCATAATTATGTTTGATGCCCCATTGGTTTATAAACAATTAAAGAATTATAATATAGATGTTAAAGAATTTGTTCTTATGAACGAACAAACAACATTTAGAATAGGTGGGAGCGCAAGGCTTTTTGTAACTCCCAAAAGCGCAGAAGAATTAAAAATAATAATCGGTTCTGCAAAAGAATTAAATGTTCCGTATTATGTTATAGGTAATGGTTCAAATTTACTTGTAAACGATGATGGCTATGATGGAATCATTATAAAAATTGGAAATGAAATGGCTGATGTCACAATAAAAGGTAAAAAGCTCGTATGTGGAGCAGGTGCATTATTAAGCACAGTTTCAAGTATGTCAATAAGGAACGGACTTAAAGGATTTGAATGGGCTTGTGGAATACCGGGAACTATAGGCGGAGCTGTTGCGATGAACGCAGGCGCATACGGCGGTGAAATTAAAGATGTAATTGATTATGTGACTGTATTTCATAACGGTGAAGTTGAAAGAATAAAGGCTGATAAAGATTATTTCGGATACAGACTTAGTAAGTTTGCTTTTCCTGAATATATCGTTATTGAAGCAGAGTTTTCACTTGAAGAAGATGATGGAACAGCATTTGAAAAGGCAAGTGAGTTTTTAAAGCAGAGAAAGGCAAAACAACCCTTGAGTTATCCAAGTGCTGGAAGCACATTTAAAAGACCGATAGGAAATTTTGCTGGAGCTTTAATAGAAAAATCGGGGCTTAAAGGCTATTCTGTTGGAGGCGCAAAGGTTAGCGAACTTCATGCAGGATTTGTTATAAACTATAATAATGCAACCTGTAATGATGTAAAAGCACTTATAGAGCATATAAAAGATACTGTTTATAAAGACAGCGGAATAATGCTTGAATGCGAAGTCAAGATGATATAATGTTTATATTATAAAGGAGCAGAGAGGTATTTTATGTATTTATTGATAGTTACCGGAGTATCCGGAGCCGGAAAATCGAACGCAATACACAAGCTTGAAGACATGGGGTTTTACTGCGTGGATAATATGCCGTGCGAGATGATTGAAAACTTTATAAATATTTGCGGTAAAGCATCAAAAAATATTGAAAATGCCGCCGTTGTTATCGACAGCAGAGAAAGTGTTTTCTGCTTTGATTATTTAAAATTGTATTCAGTACTTGAAAACTATAAGATAGAATATGAAACATTGTTTCTTGAATGTAGTGATGATGTTTTGATGCGTAGGTATAGTGAAACAAGAAGACGACATCCTATGAGTGAAAGCATAGTTGACGGAATAACGAAGGAACGTGATATGCTTCAAATTTTCAAGGATAAAGCTAATTATATAATTGATACAAGTGCGATAAAACCAAATGAACTTGGAGCAAAGCTTGAAGAACTTTTTTATAAAAGGAGCAATAGCGGATTCCAATTGCTTGTAGAAAGCTTTGGATTCAAAAGAGGAATACCACTTGAAGCTGATTTCGTAGTGGATATGCGATTTTCTCCGAACCCATTTTATGATGTGGAATTGAGAAATCTTTCAGGAATGGACAAGCCTGTTGAGGATTATATTATGAGGGATGATAATTTCAAAAAAGTTATCGACACATATGCAGAAATGATTGATATGCTCATACCGCAGTTCAAAAAACAGGGTAAGAATAGGTTGATGATAGCGTTTGGTTGCACTGGCGGAAGACATAGATCCGTGTGCGCAGCAAATAAATTTGAAATTAAAATGCGTGAAAAATTTAACACTAAGATTATTCATCGTGACCTAATAAACGATGGTATTGAAACAAAATTGAGGTTTGAACAATAGTTAGAAAGGATTGCGTAAATGTCGTTTTCATCGAATGCAAAGGAAGAACTTATAAGAATAAAGATAAAGGGAAATCATGCAAAGCTTGCAGCGCTTTGTGCGATTAACCATGCAGCAGGCTCGTTGACCATAGGTGCATCAAGAAGCTTTGGAATTAAGTATACAAACGAGCTTTATTCGGTTACGGAATATATTATGAAATTGATAATGGAACTTTACAATGTAAATGTATCAATTTCTATGATGAAAACCGATAGACTTAATGCAACAAATACTATTGTGAGCGTATTGGGTTATGATAGTAAAAGACTCCTTATTGATACAGGTGTACTTAAAGAAGATGATGATGGAATATCTTTCTCAAATGAAATTCCTGAAAATATTATTGATGATATAGAGAGTAAGCGTGCTTTTCTCCGAGGCGCATTTATTGGCGCAGGGTCGGTAAACGACCCTAATTCAGGTTATCATCTTGAAATAGTATGTAAAAATGATGAGTTTGCAAAGTCAATATGCGAACAAATGAATGAACTTGATTTGAATGCTAAAATAACTGAACGAAAAAGCAATAGTGTTGTATATATAAAAGAAGGCGACAAGATATGCGATTTTCTAACTTTTATAGGTGCAATGGAAAGCATATTGCATTTTGAAAATGTTCGTGTAGAAAAAAGCATTAAAAACTATATTAACAGAACTCTTAATTGCGATAATGCAAATATGGATAAAACAGCGAAGGCTTCTGCTATGCAGCTTGAAGCAATAAGAATTGTAATCGACAACATAGGCTATGACAAATTGTCAGAACCGCTCAAACAAGTAGTTGATGCAAGACTTGATAACCCTGAAGCTTCATTAAAGGAAATATCAGAAATTATTGGCATTGGAAAGTCAGGTGTGAATCATAGATTTGAAAAACTGCTTGATTTAGCACGTGGAATAAAAGCAGGAAAGGACTATTTATAATATGAAAGATTTTGTTCATCTTCATGTTCATACACAGTATAGCTTGCTCGATGGTGCAGCAAGGATAAACGACCTCGTTGCAAAAGCAAAAGAGCTGTCTATGAGTGCAATGGCAATAACAGATCATGGCTCAATGTATGGTGTTATTGATTTTTATAAAGCTTGTAAAGCTAATGGAATCAAACCTATACTTGGTATGGAAGCATATGTTGCGCCTCGAAGCTTATATGAGAAAAGTGGAGTTCGTGAATATGCGCATCTTATTCTACTTGCAAAAAATAATGATGGATATAAAAATTTAATGAAATTATCATCTATTGCTTTCGTCGATGGTTTTTATTATAAACCAAGAATAGATTATGATGTGCTAGAAAAATATCATGAAGGTCTTGTTTGCCTTTCTGCTTGCCTTGCAGGTGATATACCGAATAAACTTTTGCATAATAGAGATGATGAAGCAGAAAAGCTTGCGTTGAGGCTTAAAAATATATTTAAGGATGATTTCTATATAGAACTTCAGAATCATGGAATACCAGAACAGCTTTATGTCTTGCCTAAACTAAATGCGCTTGCTGAAAAATTAAATATTAAAACGGTTGCAACAAATGATATTCATTATGTAACGAAAGATGATGCTGAAGCGCAGGATATACTTCTTTGTATACAGACAGGAAGATTTGTAGATGAAGAAAACAGGATGAGAATGTCTGCAGATGAATTTTATCTTAAAAGCTATGATGAAATGGAGCAGAGCTTGTTCAACTATAAGGAATCCCTTGAAACAACTCTTGAAATTGCAGAAAAATGCAATGTAGAAATAGAATTTGGTAAAAGGCATTTGCCGGGATTTGAAGCACCCGATGGATTGACGAACCCTGAATATCTCAAAAAGCTATGTATGGAAGGCTTGCATAGAAGATACTCAGAATACAAAGATAAAGAAGAATTGCTAAAAAGACTTGAATTTGAACTTTCTGTAATTGAGAATATGGGCTTTGTCGATTACTTCCTTATTGTGTGGGATTTTATCAATTATGCAAAGACAAACGATATACAGGTGGGACCGGGTAGAGGAAGTGCAGCAGGAAGCATAGTTGCTTATACGCTTGGAATAACAGATATTGACCCAATTAAAAATGATTTGATTTTTGAACGTTTCCTTAATCCTGAACGAGTGTCTATGCCTGATATTGATATTGATTTCTGCTATGAAAGGCGACAGGAAGTCATTGACTATGTTGTTAGAAAATACGGAAGCGATCACGTTTCACAGATTATTACGTTCGGAACAATGGCTGCAAGGGCTGTTATAAGGGATGTTGGTAGAGTTTTACGAATCCCTTATGGAGAAGTAGATAAAGTTGCAAAGCTTGTTCCGAACGAGCTTAATATAACATTAAAAAAGGCGCTTGATGAATCGCCTGACTTGAAAAAACTTTATGAAGAAAATCAAGATATAAGAAAAGTCCTTAATCTTTCAATGAAGCTTGAAGGATTGCCTCGTCATGCCTCGACACACGCAGCAGGGGTCGTAATTTCAGCTAAACCAACAGTTGAATATGTGCCGCTTCAGAGAAATGATGATGTAATAACGACACAGTTTGCAAAAGAAACTGTTGAAGAACTTGGATTGCTGAAAATGGACTTTCTCGGATTAAGAACTCTTACTGTTATTCGAGATACACTTGATTTCATAAGAGAACGTGGCGAAACTCCACCCGATTTTAGCAAGTTAGAGTTTAATGATGAAAATGTTTACAAATTGATTTCAAGCGGTGATACAGATGGCGTATTTCAGCTTGAATCATCAGGAATGCGTCAGTTTATGATGCAGCTAAAACCTGACTGCTTTGAAGACATAATCGCAGGAATATCGCTTTATAGACCGGGACCTATGGACCAGATACCACGATATATAGAGGGAAAAAATGATTCGGGTAAAGTAAAGTACGAAAATGAAAAACTCAGAAGTATACTTGCAAACACATATGGTTGTATGGTTTATCAGGAACAAGTTATGCAGATAGTTCGTGATATTGCAGGATATTCGCTTGGCAGAAGCGATATGGTTCGTCGTGCGATGGCAAAGAAAAAGCAAGATGTGATGGCGAAAGAGCGTGAGTATTTTATTAACGGAATAGTTGATGATAATGGGAATGTAGTTGTTCCGGGTGCAGTTCGTAATGGTGTTGATGCAAAGACGGCGAATGCTATATTTGATGAAATGATGGATTTTGCATCATACGCTTTTAATAAATCTCATGCTGCCGCATATGCTGTTGTTGCGTATAGAACAGCATACCTGCGCTATTATTACCCTGTTGAATTTATAACAGCATTGCTTAATAGCTTTATTAGCAATACAGATAAAATAGTTGAATACATAAACTCTGCTATAAAGCATGGAATTAAAATTCTTCCGCCTGATGTTAATAAAAGCTATTCAAGGTTCTCGGTAGAAAATGGTTCAATAAGAATAGGAATGGCTTCTATAAAAAATGTTGGCGAGGGCGCAATAGATGAAATTATAACCGAAAGAAAGAACAATGGTTTATTTAAGGATTTCAATGATTTTATTGTTAGAAGTGAAAGCCTTAAAAAACGTATGCTTGAAGGACTTATAAAGGCAGGTTGCTTTGATGCTATGGGATATAAGCGCTCACAGCTTCTTTCAATATACGAAAAAGCACTTGATATGGCTTCAAACGATAGAAAGCAAAAGGTTGGTGGACAGCTGTCATTGTTCGACTTTGCGCCAGAAGAAATAAAGGTTGAAGCAGGTGTGAAAATACCAGATATTCCAGAGTATAACAAGCGAGTAATTCTCTCTAACGAAAAAGAAGCGATAGGCTTTTATATAAGTGGACATCCCCTGAGTGAATATAATGAGATTGTCGAAAAGATGAAAGTAACAACCGTCGATATAAACGAAGCTGACGGGACAGGAAAAATAAAAGACGGCGAGACGATACAAATTTGTGGAATTATAACGCAGATGAAGAGCAGACCAATGAAAAGTGGTAATGGGTATATGGGATATGGCGTTATAGAAGATTTAAAAGGCTCAAGCGAATTTATAGTATTTTCATCTTTATTAAACAAATTCTCAAGCGTTTTGAATGTTGATAGTATTGTTGTATTGACAGGTAGATTGAGTATGAGGGAAGATCAACCTAATTCTATCGTGCTTGATGATGTTGTTATGGCAGATGTATTTTTAAATGATAATAAAGAAATTAAGGACAAAAAACTCTACTTAAAGCTTAATGAACAGATATTTCCTAAAATACTTGAGCTTTTGAAAAAATTTAAGGGCGAAATACCTGTTGCGTTATACTTTGAAGACACGAACAAGAAAAAAATTGTACCTGAAGATTATTATGTTAGCGCTGATGATGGATGCTTAAAAGTTCTCAAAGCAGCGCTGGGCGATGATAATGTAAAATTAGTAGTTAAATAAATGAGGTAATAAAATGAGCTTACCATTAAATAAAAATGATGATATTGTCCTTGAAATCTCCGCAATGGGTTCGGAAGGACAGGGAATAGGCAGATATGAAGGACTTGCAGTTTTCGTCAATGGCGCAATTGTTGGAGAAAAAGTAAATGTTCATATAATTAAAGTTACTAAAACTTATGCTGTTGGAAAGCTTGTTGAAGTTATTGAGGCAAGCGAAGATAGGCGTGTTCCCAAGTGCGAAATATTCAATAAATGCGGAGGCTGTTCGCTCCAGCATATGAATTATGAAGCACAGCTTGAATTTAAACGACAGAGAGTTGAAGATGCAATAAGGCGAATTGGAGGAATTGATTATATTGATGTTCTGCCAACTATAGGTATGTTTGACGCATATCATTATAGAAATAAAGGCAGTTTCCCATTTGCAAATGTAGATGGCAAAACTGAAATGGGGTTCTTTGCTGCAAAAAGCCATAGATTGATTCCTGTAAATGATTGTATTATTCAGAATGAATCAATTATGAATGTTGTAAAAACTGTAAGGGAATGGGCAAAAAAGTATTCAATTAGCGCTTATGATGAAATAAATCATAGAGGTGTTTTAAGACACGCTGTTGCAAGAATTTCTTCATACAGTAAAATCGTACTTGTAATTGTTACGACAGGTGCTCTGCCACATAAACAGGAACTTTTAGATATGGTGAATGCTTCCTGCAAAGATGTTATTGGAATAATCCATAACATAAATAAAGAAAAAACAAATGTCATACTCGGAAATAAATATATAAAATTATGGGGCGAAGAAAAGCTAAAAGAAAATATATGTGGAATTGAATTTGAAGTCAGTCCATCATCGTTTTTGCAGGTAAACCATGAACAGACTGAAAAGCTGTATAATAAGGCTATTGATTTTCTTGAACCGAGATTGGAAGATAAAATAGCTGATATTTATTGCGGAATTGGAACTATATCGCTACTTGTAGCAAAAAAAGTAAAAAGCGTTATAGGCATTGAATATGTATCTGATGCAGTTGAAAATGCAAAAAATAATGCAAGGCTAAATAATATTAAGAATGCAGAATTTATTTGTGGCGAAGCTGAAAAAGTATTGCCAGAGCTTGTAAATAGTGGACTTGATGTAGACGGAGTTATTCTGGACCCGCCACGCAAAGGCTGTGATAAAGCGCTTATTGATGCACTTTTAAAATGCAAACCGAAGAAAATTGTTTATGTTTCATGCGATGCATCTACGCTTGCAAGGGATTTGAAAATTCTGTGCGAAAGCAAATATAGACTCGAAAAAGTACAGCCTGTGGATATGTTTATGCAGACACATAGTATCGAAACAGTAGTTCGTTTAACATTGAATAATATGTATGAATAGTGATACAATAAAAAGAAAAGTTAATGAATTAAAAAATGTTTTATCATCTTGTATCTATCCAAAAGGATTTTGTTGCGAAATATGTGAAAATGAAAGTGATAATATAAGGGATGGAATATGCGATGAATGTAAGGATAAACTCGTACCTTTTATTGGCAATTTTACAATTCAATATATTGATGAAGTATATTCGATGTTCGTATATAACGATGCATCAAGGGGATTAATTTTAAAGTTTAAAAGTGGAAATAGGACATATTTAGCAGAGTTTTTTGTGAATTTTATGGTAGTTCCTAAATCATGGGATTATGATGTAATAGTTCCTGTACCCAGTAAGGAATCATCAAGGTTAAAGCGAGGATTCAGCCAATGCGATTTGCTTGCTGAGGAACTATCAAAGAAGACAAATAAACCTTGTGATTTAAAATGCTTAAAGTTCATAAAGGAAACGGAAGACCAGAAAACGCTTACACGAAAGGAACGAGAAAAGAACTTGAAAAATGCTATCGTATCTGTAAAAAGCGTAGAAGGTAAAAATATATTGCTTGTCGATGATATAAGAACAACAGGCAATACTTTAAAAGAATGCGCACGTGCCTTGAAAAAACAGGGTGCGAATAAAATCTATGCAGTTACTTGCTGCGCAGATGTAATATAATATTTTTAGGAGGAATTTTTTATGGCAACAAATAAGTATGCAGGCACACAGACAGAAAAAAATCTTGAGGCAGCATTTGCTGGCGAATCACAGGCAAGGAATAAGTATACTTACTTTGCATCAAAGGCAAAGAAGGAGGGTTATGAACAGATAGCTGCTATGTTCCTTAAAACAGCAGACAACGAGAAAGAACACGCAAAGATGTGGTTTAAGGAACTTAATGGAATAGGAAATACTTGTGAAAACCTCAATGCAGCAGCAGATGGCGAAAACTATGAATGGACAGATATGTATGAAGAATTTGCAAAGACTGCAGAGCAAGAAGGTTTTATAGAACTTGCAAAAAAGTTCAGACTTGTAGGTGCTATCGAGAAACACCATGAAGAAAGATATCGTGCGCTTCTTCGTAACATTGAAGCAATGGAAGTTTTCAGCAAGAGCGAAGTTAAGATTTGGGAATGCCGTAACTGTGGTCATATAGTAGTTGGAACGAAAGCACCTGAAAAATGTCCGGTATGCGATCATCCGCAAAGCTACTTCGAAATCAATGCAGAAAATTATTGATTTGAAATAAATTTTATATTCACGTTTCTTCAGGAAAAAAACGGAAACAATATAAATTGATTCTAACTTGAAGGAGCGTGATTTTTTTGAAAATAAAAAGATTTATAAACGGTGTAGAAATTTACGGAGAAATGCCTGAAATAAAAATATCAAACAACGATGTAATAAGAATAATTAAAGGAGTGCAAAGTAAAATAAATGTTTCAGAGTAAGTATGCTGCACTCTATATTAGAGTATCTACGGAAAATCAGGCTGAAGAGGGATACTCTGTTCAGGCACAAACCGAAAAGCTTATTGCATACTGTAAAATTAAAGAAATAAGCAATTATGAGCTTTATGTAGATGCTGGTTTTACAGGCAGCAATCTGAATCGTCCTGAAATGCAAAGGTTGATATGTGATGCAAACGACGGTAAAGTAAGCCACATTATCGTTTATAAACTTGACAGACTATCAAGAAGCCAAAAAGATACTCTTTATCTTATTGAAGATGTTTTTATTCCTAACGAAATAAGCTTTATTTCAATAAATGAAAATATGGATACTTCAACTTCATACGGCAGGGCAATGATTGGCATTTTATCAGCTTTTGCACAGCTTGAAAGAGAAAATATCTTTATGCGTACAAGGATGGGTATGCTTGAAAGGGTTAAGCAAGGATATTGGATGGGTGGAGGAAGAGTACCGTACGGATATGATTATGACAGACAAAGTGGAGTAATTGTTCCAAATAATGATGCTGAAAAGGTCAAACTTGCATATGATTTGTATATAAAGGGGTATTCTGCGAACAGAATAGCAAAAATTATTGGCTTAAAATATGATAGGCTTGTAATGCAAATTCTGTGTCGCAAGAGTAATACGGGAGCAATAGTTTTTAATGGCGTGGAATATAAGGGACTTCATGAGGCAATAGTATCAGAGGAAACATACGAAAAAGCAATGCAGAAAATGCGTGAACGTTCAAGAAATCGTATTACAAGTGGTTCGAATTTGCTTGCAGGACTATGCTTTTGCGGTGAATGTGGTGCGAGAATGCGATATCAGAAGTGGAATAAATACGGAGATAAAAAAATAGTATGCTATTCGCACGATAAGAGTAAAACTCATATGGTAAAGTCAGAAGAATGCACGAATAAGGGTGTGTGGGCAAAGGATATTGAAAAGGTTATAATTGATGATTTGTTCAGAATATCTGCTGATATGAGCGAAGAAGACACAAATGAAGAAAATGTTTTCCATGACCCTGTAAAAATTCTAACTGATCAATATAAAACTGTTCAAATGAAGCTTGAAAGACTATATAATCTGTATGCGCAAAGCGGAACGGAAACTCTGTTAAAAACGATACAGCAAAATGAAAAAGAACTTCAAAGCATTTCAGATGAAATTAAGCGTGAAAACAAAAACAGTGTGGGAAGAAAAAGACTTGATGAACTCAAAGAAAAGTTTTCCGATATTTCAAACTGTTGGGATTATCTATCAGATATGGAACGGCAAGCCCTTATTCGTGATTGCGTAGAAAAAATAATAATATCAAATGATGATATTGAAATTAAGTACAAATTTAATTTCGCAAAAATATAATCATGCCGATGATTATAGGTGAAATTAGAAGACATTTGAGGGATAATAATTCAGTAAGAGTTAGCAGATCTATAAGGGATACAGCGTATAAAGCTTTGCAAGTAAGGATAAAGCTTAGCGAAAAACTTATGCGTGAGCCTACAAATGAAGAGATAGCAAAAGAGCTTGAAATCTGTGTCGAAGATGTCAATCAGGCACTTGATGCAATACAAGATCCAATGTCTTTATACGAACCTGTATATCACGATGACGGAGATGCAATACTTGTAATGGATCAGGTGAAGGATTCAAGAAATACTGATGAACAATGGCTTGATACTATATCTATAAAAGATGGTATGAGTAGGCTTCACGATAGGGAAAGAAGAATAATTCAGCTCAGGTTCTTTGACGGAAAAACTCAGGTTGAAGTAGCTGACAGCATAGGCATTTCTCAGGCACAAGTATCGAGGCTTGAAAAGAGTGCACTTGAGCATATGAAAAAATATATTTAATAATTCTATTAATTTTGTAATACCGCAGCATACATTAAATAATATAGTTTGAAACATATCATATATTATTTAATGAATGGAGGCGGTATTATGCGTAAAAAAAGAAAGATAAAGGATAAGAACAGCAAAAAGTATGTTTTAAAAAAACGCATTTATGATTCTATGGATATACCATTTGAACTAATTGATGGAATTATGCGCATTACACTTTATGATAACAGCAAATTGTATATTGAAAGTCATAAAGGGATTATTGAGTATACAAATGATTCTGTGCGACTGAATACGGATATTTCCATTCTTGCTATAAAAGGCGATAATTTAGTTCTTGATGAACTGAGCATGGAAAAAGTGATTGTATCAGGTAAAATTAATTCGATTGAATTTGTTTATTAAATAAAATTGAGGTAAATATGTTATCATATGTATGGAATTATTTGACAGGATATGTTATTATACAAGTAACTGGGTGTTCGGTAGAACGGTTTTTAAACCAAACGGCAAAAAATCGAATTAAGGTCTGGAAAATAAAGAGTGTAAGCAGGGATAGACTCATTGCATATATTTCAATAAATGGGTTTAGAAAGCTAAAAGAGCTCAGGACAAGAATTGGATGTAATGTTCATATAATCGAAAAAGCCGGGTTTCCGTTTTATTTGAACTCGCTAAAGAAAAGACCTGTTATAAAATATGGTTGGATAGTTGTAATAATTTTGTTATATGTAGCATCTTTGAAAATATGGGATATAAATATAAGCGGATGCTATAATGTTACTGAGGAGCAAATAACTCAAACATTACAAGATGCAGGTGTGCAGTTAGGCGCATCAATAAATGATATTGATAAAATGGCGCTTGCTAATCTGATAAAAGATTCAGACGATAAAATTGCATGGGCAGGAGTAAATATAAATGGTGTGCGTATGAACATTAAAATAGTTGAAAAAACAAATGCCCAGAGATATGATGATGAAAATAATGAGGCACGAAATATATATGCAAAGAAGGACGGTATGATAAAAGAAATTATTGCACTCAATGGCAAAGCTGTTGTAAAGAATGGAGATATTGTAAAAGAAGGCGATTTGCTGATAAATGGCAGCTTCTCTGACGAAAACGGAAAACAAATAAATGTTTATTCGAGAGGTAGCGTTGTTGCTGATGTAGTATATAGATTTTCGGCGCACATTGATAAAATAAATAAAGATAAAAGACGGAGCGGTGAAATATCACAATACACCAAAATAAATATTTTAGGTTATGAATTGATAAATGGTACTGATTACGAAGAATATGATTGTGAAAAACAATACGAAAATACAATCAGTGGAAACATATTTCCAATATGGATAGAGAAAGGACTGTGCTATGAGGTTAGCGAGGCGGAATTTGAATTAACGCCTGACGAAATGGTGCAAAAAGGAATGATAATTTGCGATTCTGCTATGGCTGACGAAATTGCGCATGACGCAAAAATAATATCTAAAAGGACTGAATATGAAATGAACGATGATGGTTCTATGAATATATATGTTACAGTCGAAACGATAGAAGATATAGGTATTTAACTGTCAGTACTTGCAAAAAATATAAAATAAGGATAAAATGATATATAAAAGAAACGGAGATTTGAAATATGGATGATTTAATAATAAATGAAGTTAATAACGATGAAAAGCTTGTTCCTGCAAATATGGGAAATAAAGTAGAAGTAGATTCAATGGATGAAGTTATTCGTCTGTTTGGTGCGTTCGATGAAAATCTTGTGATAATCGAAAGCGAAACTAATACAAAAATCAAGACAGATGATAATTGCATAAAGATTAAATCAAACGATGGTAACAATGAAAATGTTGATGTTGCAAGAACAGTTATCGAAAAACTTCTGCTTATGCTTAGAAAAGGAGAGGCAATAAACAGAGGTAGAATTAGATATGCAATTGACCTTGTAAAAGATGGAAATGCGGATTTGATTGAGGAACTCGTTGATGACGTTGTTGCATTTACAAACAAGGGAAGACAAATTAAATGTAAGACAATAGGACAGAAAAGGTATGTGTCCGCACTTAAACAAAATACAGTAGTATTTGGTGTTGGACCTGCTGGTACAGGTAAAACGTATCTTGCTGTTGCAATGGCTGTTCTTGCGTTCAAGAATAAAGAAGTTAATAAAATAATTCTTACAAGGCCAGCTGTCGAAGCAGGTGAAAAGCTTGGATTCCTTCCCGGAGATTTACAAAACAAGGTTGACCCGTATTTAAGACCGCTTTATGATGCACTTTACGATTTCCTTGGTGCTGAAGGTTATAAAAATCTTGCAGAACGAGGTGCAATAGAAGTTGCTCCACTTGCATATATGCGAGGCAGAACGTTAAATGATGCTTATATAATTCTTGATGAAGCACAGAATTGTACTATTGAACAGATGAAGATGTTCCTCACAAGATTCGGAGAAAATTCAAGGGTTGTAGTAACAGGCGACATTACTCAGATTGACCTTCCGAGGGATAGAAAGAGTGGCCTTATTCATGCGCTGAATGTGCTTAAAGATGTTGAAGGAATAAAGATGGTTTATCTGACACATAAAGATGTTGTAAGGCACGAGCTTGTTCAGAGGATAATTCGTGCCTATGACCAGGCGAGCAAGAGAGAGGAACAAAGCGATGAAAGAAGACAAAAACAGATGCAGGAAAAAGAAAATAAATAAAAATATTATTTATTTGACTTTACCAATTGTACTTGTAATACTGATAACTTTTACAGCCTGCAGTATACTTACACCTGTAAGATATAAAATTAAAGAAGGCGATGTTGCACAAGAAAATATACTGTCCCCTATTGATACTGTTGATGAAGCAAAGACAAGCGAATTAAAACAACGTGCGAGAGATAGGGCGGAAATCAAATATATGATTGATGTTGAAAAGGCCGATGCCACTATATCTCAATGTAGCGTGTTCTTTTCAAGTATTAATTCGGTGCGTGAAAGAGCTGATGAAATAAGAGGCCTTTTAGAAACAGTAGAGTATCTACCATGGAATAGTGTGCTATCTGAGGAGAATTTCGATGAATTTAGAAATACACTTGAAATGGAGCTTCCAAATGAGCAACTTATAACGTTAATAACTATTGATGAAAATGAAGTTTTAAGACTTAAAGATTTGGTCTTGTCGAAAACTACTACGCTTTTAAGAAACGGAGTAAGCGAGAGAAACCTTCAGTCAACAATAGATAATTGCATTGAAGAACTTAAAGCAACAAGTATATCTGATGAGATGCAACAAATCGGTATTGAATTGTTTAATAAGTTTATTGTTGTAACAAGAATTGTTGATGAAGAAGCTACTGAGACAAGCAGACAGGCAGCAGAGGATTCAGTTGAAGATGTTAAAATCAATGCAGGCGATATAATTGTTTCAAGTGGCGATACAGTAACACAATCGCAGATAAATATACTTGAAAGCCTTGATTTATTATATAAACCAGATATTGATTTAAGGCTTCATATGGGAATCACTTTGTATGTTTTAATATCCGTAATAGTATATTATGGATATCTATTTATTGCTATTAAAACAAAGGTTTTGTCTATAAACAAGATGGTTATAATTGCACTTGCAATAGCGATTTCTGTTGTACCTGAAATATTTTTTAAAAACTTTAATCAATTTGTCAGCGTTCAACTTATTGCGGTTATAATAATTGCATTGCTTGTATCAAAACGAGCAGCACTTGCAACAACAATTTTACTTTCAACACTTTCAATACTTATTTGTGGAAGTGCTGAAGAGCCGATAAATTTCACATCAGTTTCAATGGCATTTGCGATTATGATATGCGGTTGCGTATCTGTTGTAGTTCTTGTTAAAAAAGAAAGACGTAGCACAATAATGGCAGCGGGCGTTATTGGCGGTATATGCGGAGCAATTGCGCTTGGTTGCACTCATATAATAAAAAGCGTTGCATTTTTGACGACACTTGAAAATTGTGCTATCTTAGCAGGCGGATGTCTGTTTTCTACAGTTTTCTGTATAGGAACATTACCAGTGTGGGAAAACGCTTTCGATGTCGTTACAAGTGCAAAGCTTGGTGAACTTATAAATATGGAGCATCCGCTTATCAAACGACTTATGATAGAAGCACCGGGAACATATCATCATAGCATTATGGTTTCTGCGCTTGCGGAAAATGCGGCTCAAGCGGTTGGAGCAAATTCAATGCTTGCAAAAGTAGGTGCATATTATCATGATGTTGGAAAACTCCGTGAACCACTCAATTTCAAAGAAAATCAGAATGGCAAAAAGAATATACACGATGATTTATCACCCGAAGAAAGTGCAAAAATAATAATTGACCATCAGGTATATGGCGTTAAATTGTTAAAAAAATATAAATTGCCTACACAAGTTATAAAAATAGCTCAGGAACATCATGGAAATACGCTTGTTGCATATTTCTACTATAAGGCAAAGGAACTCAGAGGGAATGATAATGTTGATGAAAACGATTTCAGGTATCCTTCCGAAAAGCCTGATAGCAAAGAAAGCGTTATAGTAATGATGGCAGATTCATGTGAAGCAGCGGTTAGATCGATTCAAGAGCCGACTCCTGAAAATATAAAAAATATGGTTCATAAAGTAATCTATGGCAAAATAACGGATGGACAGCTTGAAAATGCACCAATAACTATGGCGGAAATAAAGTGCATTGAGGATAGCTTTATGAATACTTTTAGCGGAATACTACATGAAAGAATCGAGTATCCGGAAGATAAATAAGAAAGAGATTGAAATGAAAAACAAAATTGAAATAATTTGCAGCGAAAACATTTCGCTTGATAAAGAACTTGAAAATACGATTATTGATTCTGTAAATGCAGCATTTAATCATGAAAATAAATGTGGTGGCGTAAATGTTGCAATAGTCGATAATGAAGAAATAAAGCGACTTAACAGGGAATTTCGTGACAAGGATAGCGTTACGGATGTTTTGAGTTTCCCGGCATGGGAGGGTAACGAGATATTAAGCACTCCTGATGGCTTTGTTGGCGATATAGCTATATCGCTTCCACGCGCGGAGGAACAGGCAAACGAATATGGGCATTCTCTAAAAAGAGAAATCGCATTCCTTACAATTCACGGATGCTTGCACATACTCGGTTATGATCATATTAAAAAAGAGGATGAACTTATTATGTTTCCACTTCAGAAGAAAATTCTTGAAGAAATGAATATATCAAGAGAATAAGAGGTGTAGTATGGAAAGTTTTAAATCAGGATTTGTATCAATAATTGGTTCTCCGAATGTTGGAAAATCAACTATGATGAATTACATAATAGGACAAAAAATTTCAATAGTTTCGCATAAAGCTCAAACTACTCGAAATAAAATAATGGGTGTATATAATGGCAAAAACTATCAGATTGTTTTCCTCGATACACCGGGTATAACGACACCTAAAAATAAACTTGGTGAATATATGCTCAAGGCAGCGTATGAAACACTTAATGAAGTCGAACTTATTCTGTATCTTGTAGATGCATCAAAGGGAATACAGGAAAAAGATGAAGCAGTTATAAAAAAACTTCGTACCGCAAAATCGCCTGTTGTTGCTGTAATTAATAAGATTGATACTGTAAGTATGGGTGAAAGCGATGAAATAGAAGAACGATTAAGGCAGGAAACCTTTATCAAATGCGTACAAAGAATATCTGCGCTAAATGGAACAGGAATTGATAATCTTGTAAAGACCATTGAAAAATATCTTGTCGATGGACCGCAATATTTCCCAAGCGATATGATTACAGATATGCCTGAAAGAAATATATGTGCAGAAATGATACGTGAAAAAACACTAATACTTTTAAAAGATGAAATACCGCATGGTATAGGTGTGGATATCGAAAAAATTTCAGTTCGTGATGACGGCAGAATTACAGATGTATGGGCTATTATTTATTGCGAGAGGGAATCTCATAAAGGCATAATAATAGGAAAAGGCGGTTCTATGCTGAAAAAAATCGGCACAGAAGCACGCCATGATATTGAATGGTTAATGGGAACGCAGGTTAATTTGACAATTCACGTTAAAGTTAAGGAAGGTTGGCGAAATAGCCTTTCTACAATGCGTGAATTAGGTTATGAATGATGATTATTTGAATCTAAATCTGATTCGGATTTATTCTGCATCATTCTGTAATTGAGATAATCTTCAATTTTACCAGTGAGTTCAAATTTTTTCCATGAATTTTCAATATTACGCTCTGGATAGTTCATATAAAATCTCCTTGTGGTTTTTATTTTAGTATTCCGCAATGACGATAAAAAATGTATAGCAAATTTTGAGAGGAACAAATTACAATGTCTTTGTGCGAAGTAAATGGAATCGTCGTATATTATGTTAATTACGGCGAAAGTGATAGGATAATTCATTTATATACAGCTGAAAGAGGCTTGATTAGCGCACTTGCAAGAGGAGCAAGAAAACCCAATAGCGCTCTTTTAAATGCAGTTCAACCGCTTGTGTATGGGAAGTATGTATTGTTCGAGAATAAAGGAAAATATACGGTTAATACTTGCGAATTGCTTGAAACGTTCTATAATGCAAGAATTGATATGGACAAGTTTTCTGCTGCAATGTATATGACGTCACTTATGAATAATAGGTCGCATGAATTTATGCGTAGCAGAAGATTGTTTTTTCTGCTGTACTATTCGCTTACTTATATATCTTACAAAGATGAATGTGTTCCGCGCGATATTGCAATAGCGTTTCTCGTAAAGGTTTTGAATGAGCATGGGTTTATACCACAGGTAAAGATTTGCGGAAACTGCGGACGAGTTCTTTTAAATGATTCGCTTATATATTTTGAACCATTTAAAGGGCATCCGTTGTGTTTCAATTGTAAGACGCCCGAAAGTGTACAGGTCGAACCTACATCGCTTGAAGCGATAGTTAGAATTTTAAGATTGAATGTAAAAGATGTATATAAAGTAAAAATGCCATTGAGGATAAGTAAAGAATTATTCAAAATATTAAATACGTATGCTGAAACGGTTCTGGAAGAAAAATTCAATGGTGAAATTATGTTTTATGACATAGATGTGCAAAAATAGAAATTATATTAAAAAAATATATAATTGGTGTTGCACATTTCCAAAAAATTGTATATAATAAAAGTTGATAAAAAAACGGAGGTAAAATAAATGTCATATAAGTATGTTTACTTGTTTGAAGAAGGCAACGCAAATATGCGTAACCTTCTCGGCGGTAAAGGTGCAAACCTTGCAGAAATGACAAACCTTGGAATGCCCGTTCCTTATGGTTTCACAATTACAACTGAAGCTTGCACAAAGTATTATGAAGATGGCGAACGCATTAGCGAAGATATTCAGAAGGAAATCTATTGCTATATTGAAAAGCTTGAAGCTAAGTCAGGCAAGAAGTTTGGCGATCTTGAAAACCCCTTGCTCGTATCAGTTCGTTCAGGTGCTCGTGCATCAATGCCTGGCATGATGGATACTATTCTTAATCTCGGTCTTAATGACGAAGTAGTTGAAAGCTTTGCAAAGAAGACAAATAATCCGAGATTTGCATATGATTCATATCGCAGATTCATTCAGATGTATTCTGATGTAGTAATGGAAGTTGGTAAGAAGTATTTTGAAGAACTTATCGACGAAATGAAGGCAAAGAAGGGCGTTAAGCTCGATACAGAACTTGATGCTAACGATCTTAAAGAACTTGCAAATCAGTTCAAGGCTGAATATAAGGCAAAGATTGGTAAAGATTTCCCATCAGATCCTAAGGAACAGCTCATGGGCGCTATTAAGGCAGTATTCCGTAGCTGGAACAATGATCGTGCAATCTACTATCGTAGAATGAATGATATCCCCGGTTCATGGGGTACAGCAGTAAATGTACAGATGATGGTATTCGGTAACATGGGTAACACATCAGGTACAGGTGTTGCATTCACACGTAACCCTGCAACAGGCGAAAAGAAGCTCTTTGGTGAATTCTTGATGAACGCACAGGGCGAAGACGTTGTAGCAGGTGTAAGAACTCCTCAGACAATTGATCAGCTCGCAGAAGTTATGCCCGAAGCATATGAACAATTTGTTGATATCTGCAAGAAACTTGAAAGCCATTATCGTGATATGCAGGATATGGAATTCACAATTGAAGATAAGAAGCTCTTCATGCTTCAGACAAGAAATGGTAAGCGTACAGCTACAGCAGCTTTAAAGATTGCTTGTGACCTTGTTGACGAAGGTATGATAAGCGAAGAAGAAGCTGTTATGATGGTTGATCCTAAGCAGCTTGATGCACTCTTGCATCCTCAGTTTGATGCAGAATCACTCAAGAAGGCTAAGCCCGTAGCTACAGCTCTTCCTGCATCACCTGGTGCTGCTTGCGGTAAAATCGTATTCACAGCAGAAGATGCAACAGAATGGGCAGGCCGCGGTGAAAAGGTAGTTCTCGTTCGTTTGGAGACAAGCCCTGAAGATATCGAAGGTATGCACCATTCACAGGGTATCCTCACAGTTCGTGGCGGTATGACATCTCATGCAGCAGTTGTTGCAAGAGGTATGGGTACTTGCTGCGTATCAGGTTGCGGTGAAATCAAGATGGACGAAGAAAACAAGAAGTTTGAACTTGCTGGTCGTGTATATCATGAAGGCGATTTCATTTCACTTGATGGTTCAACAGGTAATATCTATGGTGAAGCTATTAAGACAGTAGAAGCTACAATAAGTGGTGATTTTGAACGTCTTATGGGTTGGGCTGATAGAATTCGTAGACTTAAGGTTCGTACAAATGCTGATACGCCAAGAGATGCAGCAGTTGCTGTTAAGTTTGGTGCAGAAGGTATAGGTCTTTGCCGTACAGAACATATGTTCTTTGATGAAGATAGAATCCCTGCAGTTCGTGAGATGATCGTTGCAAAGGATGTAGATTCACGTCGTAAGGCTCTTGATAAGCTTCTTCCGATGCAGAGAAGTGACTTTGAAGGCATCTATAAGGCAATGGGCGAACGTCCTTGCACAATCAGATTCCTTGATCCACCTCTCCATGAGTTCCTCCCGCAGAAGGATGAAGATATTGCAGATCTTGCAAAGGAAATGGGTCTTACATTTGAAGAACTTAAGGCTACAGTAGCAGGCTTGCATGAATTTAACCCGATGATGGGTCATAGAGGATGCCGTCTTGCTGTAACATATCCTGAAATTGCAGAAATGCAGACAAGAGCTGTTATCGAAGCTGCTATGAATGTACGTAAGGAAACTGGTCTTAACATCGTTCCTGAAATTATGATTCCGCTCGTAGGCGAAGTTAAAGAGCTTGCATACGTAAAGGCTGTTGTAGTAAATACAGCTAAGGAAGTTATGGCAGAACGCAATGAAGAGATTCCGTATCTTGTTGGTACAATGATTGAAATTCCGAGAGCTGCGCTTACAGCTGACGAAGTTGCAAAGGAAGCTGAATTCTTCTCATTCGGTACAAATGACCTTACACAGATGACATTTGGATTCAGCCGTGACGATGCATCTAAGTTCCTTCCCTCATACTATGAGAGAAAGATTTATGAAAGTGATCCATTTGCTCGCCTTGACCAGGTTGGCGTTGGTAAACTTGTTAAGATGGCTGCTGAACTCGGCAAACAGACAAGACCTAACATCAAGCTTGGTATCTGTGGCGAACATGGCGGTGATCCTTCATCAATCGACTTCTGCCATAGAGTAGGTTTGAACTATGTAAGCTGCTCACCTTATCGTGTACCGATAGCTCGTCTTGCAGCTGCACAGGCTCAGATTCGCAATAAGTAATTTTGTTTTAATTTATGAATACTGATATTTATTAGTTCATAATAAAGCAAAAGGTGTTTATAGACCTTGTAGGATTTTCCTATAAGGTCTTGTTTATAAGCGGCAAAAAGAGAGTAAATAATTTGTTTAGGAGTAATAAATGAGTAAGACTGCAATGTTTAAAAAATCAATTGCTGCTGGTGTTCTTATTGGAATAGGTGCAGTAATAAAGCTTTTGAGCGCTAATGGGATTGTAGGTTCGGTGCTGTTTTCCATCGGATTGTTTTTTATATGCACGCTTGATATGTATTTGTTCACAGGGAAAATTGGGTATATAAATAAAGAAAATTGGAAAGATTATCCTATAATATGGATTGGAAATCTTTTAGGAGCAATAATATCTATGGCACTTGTTCGTATTGCTGTCCCGGAACTGCATAATATAGTTCAAACTATTATGATGGCAAAGATTGAAAACAATATTCTGTCTACTATGATTTTATCGCTATTTTGCGGTATAATAATGTATCTCTGCGTTGATAACTATAAAAAGTCTGAATCAGGCATTTCAAAAGTTTTCGGAATAGTGATTGGCGTAACTGTATTTTTACTTGCAGGGTTCGAACATAGTATTGCAGATATGGCATATGCATCGCTGTTTGTATCAAACTTTATTGATGTAATAAACTCTATAATCTTTTTGCTTATTGTTTCTGCATTTAATGCGATTGGTTCAAATGCTATAAGATTTTTGTTAAAATAAATATTAGTGATTTTAAAACCTCGATAAAAAACTCTATCGAGGTTTTCGTTATTATAATTATAAAAAAACTATGCGAGCGTATGCTCGCATAGCCATTTATGAAAATATTTGAAAACAAAATCAGTTATGTGCCGAATAGTTGGGAGCTTCCTTTGTGATGTATACATCGTGAGGATGGCTTTCTTTAAGACCTGCGCCAGTAATCTTAACAAACTTGCCTCTTTCACGAAGTTCTTTGATAGTATGTGTTCCACAATAACCCATACCTGCTCTAAGACCGCCACAAAGCTGGTAAACAGTTTCATGAACCGTACCCTTATAAGCAACTCTGCCTTCAACACCTTCGGGAACGAGCTTCTGTGCATCTTCTTGGAAATATCTGTCTTTGCTACCTTTTTCCATAGCTGCGATAGAACCCATACCACGATATACTTTGAAGCGTCTGCCTTGATAAATTTCAGTTTCTCCGGGACTTTCATCAGTTCCTGCAAGAAGGCTGCCAAGCATAACAACACTTGCGCCAGCAGCAATTGCTTTTGTAATATCGCCTGAGAACTTGATTCCACCATCACCGATAATCGGAATATCATACTTGTTTGCAACTTCAGCACAGTTCATAATTGCTGAAATCTGAGGCACACCGATACCTGCAATAATTCTTGTTGTACAAATACTACCAGGTCCAATACCAACCTTAACGGCTGAAGCGCCTGCTTTTATAAGTGCTTCTGTAGCTTCGCCTGTTGCAACGTTGCCTGCAATTATCTGGAGATCGGGGAAAGCATTACGAACATCCCTAACTGTTTCAATAACACCACGACTATGACCATGAGCTGTATCAATAGTAATAACGTCAACCTTAGCATCAACGAGTGCCTGAACACGTTTGAGAGTGTCTTTGGTTACGCCAACTGCTGCACCAACGAGCAAACGTCCATTTTCGTCTTTTGCAGAATTAGGGTATTGAATAGCTTTTTCAATATCCTTAATAGTGATTAGACCTTTAAGGTTATAATCTTCATCAACGATGGGGAGCTTTTCGATTCTGTGGCTTCTAAGAATTTCTTTTGCTTCTTCCATTGAAGTACCAACAGGAGCAGTTACGAGATTTTCACTTGTCATGAGCGCACTTACGGGCAATGAATAATCTGTAATAAATCTCAAGTCGCGATTCGTAAGAATACCAACTAACTTGCCGTTTACAGCAACAGGAACGCCTGAAATTTTGTACTTTGCCATAAGTTCGAGTGCGTCAGAAATCTTATGTTCGGGGGAGAGAAAGAACGGGTCTACTATAACACCATGCTCTGAACGCTTAACCTTATCAACATTCAACGCTTGTTCTTCAATTGTCATATTCTTATGAATAATTCCGATACCGCCTGCACGAGCCATAGCAATTGCCATCTTGGCTTCAGTAACTGTGTCCATAGCACTGCTCATAAGAGGAATGTTAAGCTTTATTTTGTTTGTGAGATTTGTTGATAATGAAACATCACGTGGAATGATGTTTGATTCCTGTGGAATGAGAAGAACATCATCAAATGTTAAACCTTCCATAACGATTTTGTTGTTCATTTTATGTTTTCACCTTTCTTTTAAAATTGTATATTTTCATTTAGTTTACATATTTAAGTTGATAATGTCAACAGTTTTTTTGTAATTTTTTTGCTTATTTCGTAAAATTTTTTAAAATTAAAAAAAATGATTGACTTAAAGCAACATACAATATATTATTAAAAGGGATTGTTTTGTGTATTTAATCCTTCTGTGCTTGTGCTATGGCACAAAAGCACTTATCCTACACGAAAGGAATGTCCGCATAAAGAAGAATAATTTGCGGATGCGGTAAATGTTTATGTCTACTTGTGCAATAGTTGGTATTAACTGGGGCGATGAAGGTAAGGGAAGAATGGTTGATCTTCTTGCCGAAAAATTTGATATTATAGTAAGATATCAAGGTGGTAATAATGCAGGTCATACTGTAATAAATGAATATGGTAAATTTGCCCTTAATCTTATGCCGTCAGGAATATTCCGTAGAGATGCTGTAAATATACTTGGTAATGGTACTGTAATTGACCTTGAACATATCTGCGGTGAAATGGATAAGCTTCGCAAAGCTGGAATAGAGATAACTCCCGATAATCTTAAAATAAGTAATCGTGCTATAATTGTTTTTCCTTATCACAAAGAACTCGATTGTCTTGAAGAAGCAAGATTGAAGGATGCAAAGTATGGTTCAACAAAGCGTGGTATAGCACCTGTTTATAGTGATAAATATCAGAAAAAAGGTATAATGATGGGCGATTTGCTCATGAAAGATGTACTTGAAAAACATCTTAAGGGAATACTTGAATGGAAAAACCTTACAATTAAAAATGTTTATGGAGCAGAACCGTTCAAATATGAAGATATGCTTGCATGGGCTGAAAAATATGGAAATATTCTTAAACCCTATATTTGCGATACGAGCAAATATCTTTATGATGCAGTTGCACAGGGAAAATCAATTATGTTTGAGGCTCAACTTGGCGCACTTAAAGATATCGAATTTGGTATTTATCCTTTTACATCATCATCATCTCCGCTTGCAGCATATGCTCCTATTGGCGCAGGCATTCCCGGTGTAAAAGTTGATGATGTAATAGGTATTGTTAAGGCATATTCAACAGCAGTAGGTGAAGGTCCGTTTGTTAGTGAATGGTTCGGAGAAGAAGCAGAAAAGCTCAGAGAGGCTGGTGGAGAGTATGGCGCAGCTACAGGCAGACCAAGAAGAGTTGGTCCAATCGATCTTGTTGCAACAAGATATGGAGTAAAAATTCAGGGTGCAACAGAAATTGCAATTACAAAACTCGATGTACTTTCGTATAT
>CADBRR010000063.1 GCA_902797145.1 uncultured Eubacteriales bacterium
TGAATCACCGCATATAATCATTACAACCGGTGCATTGAAAGCACAAGGAGTTATAGCCCTTATTTTTTCGAGAGCCTGTTCGCTTTTTACAAGATATATTTTTTGAGGCTGGCTGTTCTTAGCTGTCGGGGCAAGCCTACCTGCTTCAAGTACATAATTGAGTTTTTCATTCTCAATGGGTTTTTCGCTAAATACACGAACCGAATGACGCTGTGAAATAAGTTCTTTAAATTCCATAATATGTTCCTCCGATATATTTTACTTTAATAAATATTACCATTTAAATAAAAAAATTGCAATAATCATAAAAATAATTGTAAAGATTCAAATTATATGTTAAAATATATTTTATCTAATATGGAGGGAATATGCTTAATGGGCTTTTTTGAAAATATACTTGGTAATTCAAGTGAAAGACAAATTAAAAAAATAATGCCTCTTGTTAATAAAATAAATGGGCTTGAGGAAAGTATAAAGAAACTTACAGATGCACAGCTTCGTGCAAAGACAGATGAATTTAAGTCAAGGCTTGCAAAGGGCGAAACGCTTGATGATTTGCTCCCCGAAGCATTTGCAGTGGTTCGTGAAGCTGCTGTAAGAACAGTTGGTATGCGTCACTTCGATGTACAGCTTATAGGTGGTATCGTGCTTCATCAGGGCAAAATTGCAGAAATGAAAACAGGTGAAGGTAAAACGCTCGTTGCAACACTTCCGTCATACCTCAATGCACTTGAGGGTAAAGGCGTACACGTAGTAACTGTAAACGATTACCTCGCAAAGCGTGATTCACAGTGGATGGGAAAAATACATAAGTTCCTTGGTTTGAGCGTTGGCTGTATTGTGCATGAACTTGAAAACGATGAAAGGCGTGACGCTTATAACTGTGATATAACTTATGGTACTAATAACGAGTTTGGATTCGATTACCTTCGTGATAATATGGTCGTTTATAAAGAACAGCTTGTTCAAAGACCGCTTCATTACGGTATCGTCGATGAAGTTGACTCAATTCTTATTGATGAAGCAAGAACACCGCTTATCATTTCAGGTATGGGCGAAAAGTCAACTGATATGTATGAGCAAGCTGATAAATTTGTAAAAACACTCGAAAGAGGCGCAGATATAGAGAAAAAGAGTAAGAGTGAATTGCTTGCAGGACTTGACCAGGAAGAAAGCGGCGACTATATGGTCGATATCAAGTCAAGAACTGTTCAACTTACAGCACAGGGTATCGCAAAGGCTGAAAGATATTTCGGCATTGAAGATATAGCGGATATAGACAATACAGAACTCAATCACCATATCATACAGGCATTGAGAGCAAACGCTGTATTCCAGAGAGATGTTGATTACGTAGTTCAAGATGGCGAAGTTCTTATCGTTGACGAATTTACAGGCAGATTGATGGTAGGCAGAAGATATTCTGAGGGATTGCATCAGGCACTTGAAGCAAAGGAACACGTTAATATTCAGAACGAGAATAAAACGCTTGCAACAATAACATTCCAGAACTATTTTAGAATGTTCCATAAGTTAGGCGGTATGACAGGTACTGCAAAGACGGAAGAAGAAGAATTTCAGGGAATTTATGGACTTGATGTTGTTGAAATTCCGACAAACCGCCCTATTCAGAGAGTTGATTATCCCGATGAAATATGCGGTAATGAAAAGGTTAAGTTTGAAAAGGTTGTAGATGAAATAGAAGAAGTTCATAAAACAGGTCAACCGATTCTTGTTGGTACAATTTCGGTTGAAAAGAGTGAAATGCTTAGCGCAATGCTCAAACGCAGGGGAATTAAGCATGAAGTACTCAATGCAAAGCTCCATGCAAAGGAAGCAGAGATAGTTGCGCAGGCAGGTAAGTTCGGTTGCGTTACTATTGCTACAAATATGGCAGGTCGTGGTACGGATATTTTACTCGGTGGTAACCCTGAATTCTTAGCAAGAAGAGAACTCAGACAACAGGGACTTTCTGATGAGCTTATAGAAGAAGCAACAGGACACTCAGAAACTGACGATATAGAAATCCTCGATGCAAGAAAGCTTTATAAGGAAGCTTATGAAAAGCATAAGAAGGTTACTGATAAGGAACATGAAGAGGTTGTTAAAGTAGGCGGTCTTCATATTATAGGTACTGAAAGACATGAGTCAAGGCGAATTGATAACCAGTTAAGAGGTAGAGCAGGTAGACAGGGCGACCCGGGTTCAACAAGGTTCTATGTAGCATTTACTGATGATTTGATGGTAAGGTTCGGCGGTGAGAGAATAACGGCTATCATGGATAGGCTCGATCAGGGCGAAGCAACATTCAATAACAAGATTTTCTCAAGGCAGATAGAAACTGCACAGAAACGAGTTGAATCATATAACTACGAAATAAGAAAGAACGTATTGCAGTATGATGATGTTATGAATAGGCATCGTAACCTTATTTATGGTCAGAGGCATTCTGTTCTTATGGGTGAGGATATAACGGATTCAATAAAAACAATGGTAGAAGAATCAGTAAAGCAGAACCTCGATATGTATTGCGCAGAGGGAACAAAGAGCGATACATGGGACGTTGGCGGAATAGTCAATGCAATTATGGAGCTTGCAGGTATAGACATAAGTAAAGTATTTGATGGAGATAAGCTAAATAGGAAGAATGTTGAAAATGACATAATGAAGCTTATGAACGAAGCATATCAGCGCAAGGAAGATGAGATGACCGAGCAGGGCATAGATATGCGAGAAGTTGAAAGGGTATGCTTGCTCAAGTCTGTTGACTTCTATTGGATGAACCATATTGACGATATGACACAGCTCAAACAGGGCATAGGTTTGCAGTCAATAGGTCAGAAAGACCCCGTTCGTGCATATACCGCTGAAGGATTCAAGATGTTTGATGAAATGATTGATAACATCAGGGAAAATACAGTAAGAACGATATATCATGTAACAGCAAGGAAGAACGTTACTGTAAGACAGCAGGTAGCAAAGCCGATAGAACCCACTGGCGGAGACGGCAAGCCACAGCCTAAAAAGGTTGCAAAAGAGCCGGGCAGAAATGATCCATGCCCTTGCGGAAGCGGAAAGAAATATAAAAACTGCTGCGGAGCAGATAAGAAGAATTAAGATATAAAGAAAATAGAATATAAAAGAGTGAGAGGAAGTGAAGTTAAGTGATTCAGATGGAAGAATATCGTTTGCATATGGCAGATGTAATGAAAACACTTAAAGAGGCAGGTGAATCTCTTTGACCTCGATAAATTGAGAGGTGAAAAGGTCGAACTTGAACAGATGATGTCACAGGATGGATTCTGGGATGATGTAGAAAATGCAAATAAGGTTAATCAGAGAATAAAGGTAATCTCAAATAAACTCGGTAAGTATGAAAAACTGCTTGCAAGAGGTGAGGATTTGGAAACACTTATTGAGATGACGGACGAAGAAAATGATGAAAGCCTTATAGGCGAAGTGGAAGAAGAATATAAAGATTTCTGCAAGGCAGTAGAAGTTTTGAAGCTTGAAACGCTGCTCAAGGGCGAATATGACTCTTCAAACGCTGTTTTGTCGCTCCACGCAGGCGCAGGCGGAACGGAAGCGCAGGATTGGGTTTCAATGCTTTATAGAATGTATACAAGATATTGCGAAAGAAATGGTTTCGCAGTACACGTACTCGATTTGCTCGATGGCGATGAAGCAGGCATAAAGTCAGTAACGTTTGAGGTTCAGGGCGATAACGCTTATGGTTATTTAAAGGCAGAAAAGGGCGTTCATAGACTTGTTAGAATTTCACCGTTTGATGCGTCGGGAAGAAGACATACATCGTTTGCTTCGCTCGATGTAACGCCGATTCTTGATGATGATAGCGGTGATATAAAAATTGATATGGACGATTTGAGAATTGATACATATCGTTCAAGCGGTGCAGGCGGACAGCACGTAAATAAAACATCGTCTGCAATAAGAATAACGCATTTGCCTACTGGCATTGTTGTGCAGTGCCAGAACGAAAGAAGTCAGCTTCAAAACAAGGAAATGGCAATGCGTATGCTCAAGGGTAAGCTTATTGAGCTTCAGGAACGTGAAAGAATGGAGCAGATGGCTGAAATAAAGGGCGAAATGAAGAAAATCGAATGGGGAAGTCAGATAAGGTCGTATATATTTCAACCATATACGCTTGTAAAAGACCATAGGACAAATGTAGAAAATGGTAATATACAGGCAGTAATGGACGGCGATATTGAAAACTTTATCAACGCATATCTCGTTCAGTCATAATCGTTATCAAAACAGTATGTACTAAAAAGCGCATATTGCTTGATATAATATAATAAAAAGTTGGAGGATTAAAATGAAGACTAAAAAGATTTTTGCATTGTTGCTTGCAATTATGATGATACTTCCAGTATGCTCGCAGACAGTGTTTGCAATAGCTCAAGAA
>CADBRR010000064.1 GCA_902797145.1 uncultured Eubacteriales bacterium
CCTATTTGAATCGTTTATATTATAAGAGGATATGAAAGGAGAACTAAAAATGAAAAAGTTTTTGATAATGTTACTTGCAGGAATAACTTTATGTATGTCAGCTTGTCAGCAAACGCCTGAAAATCCTGTCGTTATAAGTAAAAATGACGGAACGCTCGAAAGTGTAATTTATGGCGATGCTGCACCGCTTGGCAAGTATGAAGCACCCGAAACATGGCAAGAAGAATTTGAAAATGGACTTTTGAAAATAAGAATAAATGCAAATATTTCAGTTCCCGATGTTGATGCTTATCCTGTATATAGGGTAACACCGGGCGATATAACCGATGAAGATGCTTTAGCATTTGTAAAAGCTTGTGTCGGTGATGAACCGATGTACAAATATGGAAATCTTCGTACAAAACAAGTAGTAATGGATGAGATTTTGGAATTTCAAAGGTATTTAGAAGATGCCGAAATAAGATTTAAAAAATATATTGAAAATGGCGAATTAACGCAGGAAGCATATGATGTTTCAAAAAAGGATAACGAATTAAGGTTATTGCAATTACAGGAGGATTATAAAAATGCACCCGATGAACCCGAATTGGAGTTAATAGAGAATTTACAGTTTGAAATAAAAGAATCGGGAGATGCTGTTTCAGGTAATGATAAATGGTATGAAATTGATTCAATAAGCAAGGATTTAAAAAAGCTGTTTTATATAACAAAAGATATGCCAAATGCAAGGAACGAATACGGAGCAGCATTGCATCAGAGAAAATATTATAAATCTAACCTTTCGGAAGATGGAGGTGAATTCGATATCCGCTCTCAAGATATCGAAAAAAATTATAATAACGATGATATTGAAGAAATGAATACAACATATGAGCAGGCAAGGAAAATTTCAGATGACTTTGTAAAAAACAACTTAAAATATGAAAATTACAACTGCTTTATATCCGCATATCAACGCTATATACCATCACAGTATAGTGATGATGAGTGGTATCTTACATTGGAAAAGAAAAATGACGACAAACCGAGACGATATGTTTTTGTGTACACACCAACTATTGATAACATTCCTGTACAGTTTTATACATACAGCAATATAAACGCTGTAAATGTACAGCCGTTCTGGGATCAGAATGTCGTTGCTATAATTGTGGACGATGCAGGTATTCTTTCCGCAACCGAAATTTCATCGCTTGCAATTCACGAAAAGCTAACGAGCAACGCAAGCCTTATCTCGTTCGATAAAGTTCAGGATATATGCAGAAAACATATCCTTATGAATTTAAACTATAATGATGAACATGAAAATAAAGCTATGAATGACCATCCATATGAAGTTGAAGTTGCAATAAATGATATAAGGCTTGGCTATGTAAAAATGCGTGAAAAGGATAATGTATCCGGAACAGAAGGCATATTAGTGCCTGTGTGGATGTTCTATGGTATGCAGACAAACAAATACAAGAGTCAATCAAGTACAGAAAATTGGGCGCTTGATGAAAACAACAATAAAGTATTTAAAGATGATTTTATGTGTCCGTGTTTCTGCATAAATGCGATTGACGGGTCAATTATTGATTTGAGCAAGGGTTATTAAAATATTTCTCCTATGGTGCGGTAGGTTTTGTTGGGGAACTTCCCTGCCGCCTCGATTTATTATAAAAATGGTACGGGAAACCGTATTATTTTTATATTATGAGTTAAAAATAATTTCCTTTAAATTGCAAATACTAATAAAAAAAAGAAAGGAAATAATTTTATGACATCAATCTGGTCTATTTCATCACAGACGAATCAGCGCAAGTCATTAAACGGCAGTATAAAGACAAATACAGCGATTATTGGCGGTGGGCTTGCAGGCATTCTTATATCATATGAACTAACAAAGCGAGGCATAGATAACATAATTTTAGAAGCTAACACAATAGGAAGTGGGCAGACGAAAAACACGACTGCAAAAATAACATCACAGCACAACATTATTTATTCAAAGCTTATTGATAAAATGGGCGTATCTAAGGCAAAACAATATGCGCTTGCAAATGAGCTTGCAATAAGCCAATATGAAAAAATAATACAGGAGCATAACATCGGCTGCGATTTTGAAAGGACAAACGCATATTTATATTCTATGGACACACCCGAAAAGCTTTATCGTGAAGCGGAATATGCAAAACAGCTTGGAATATCCGCCTCATTTTTGGAAGATATTTTCCTTCCGTTCAATGCAAAGGGTATTCTTGTGTTCCGAAATCAAGCGCAGTTTCAGCCATTGGAATTTCTTTATCGCATAGCGCAGGGTTTAAACATATATGAGCATACCCCCGTAACAAGAATAGAGGGCGACAATGTGCTTATCTGCAAAGACGGAACGGTTAGCGCACAAAACATAGTATTTGCAACGCACTATCCTTTCGTGAACGTACCCGGATATTATTTTATGCGTATGTATCAGAAACGAAGCTATGTCATTGCGCTTAAAAACGCAGAGTTTCCTGACGGAATGTATCTTGGAACTGATGGTGATTCGTTATCATTTAGAAAATACAAGGATATGCTTATTATGGGTGGCGGTTCGCACAGGACAGGCGAAAACGAAAGCGGTGGAAAATACGATATGTTAAGGCGATATGCAAAAAAGCTTTTCCCCGATTCAGAGGAGGTTTGTTCATGGTCTGCGCAGGATACGATAACGCTGGATTCCGTTCCATATATAGGCAAGTTTTCAGCTTCAAAGGATAATTGGTTTGTTGCAACCGGGTTTGGAAAATGGGGAATGACGAGTTCTATGGTGTCGTCAATGATAATTCCCGATTTAATTTTAAATAACGATAGCCCCTATGCCGAAGTTTTTTCACCACAGCGTGTTGTCATAAACAAAAACGTTGCAGATATGATGGTTCAAAGTATAAAAGGATTATCAAAACAGCTATTCACTCTTCCCGATGAAAGCGTAAAAAACATTGAAAACGGTGATGTAGGCATAGTAGAATATAATGGTGAAAAGGTTGGAGTTTATAAAGATTATGACGGCAAAATTTTCCCTGTAAACATTCGTTGTCCGCATCTTGGGTGTGAGCTTACATGGAATAAAGATGAAAAGAGTTGGGATTGCCCATGCCACGGCTCACGATTCGATTATATGGGCAATATTATAGATAACCCAGCGCAGGAGGATATTTCAATATATGAACAGGCTTAAATACGAAAAATCACCATATCTTTTACAGCATAGCGAAAATCCGGTAAACTGGTATCCATGGTGTGAAGAGGCATTTGAAAAGGCGAAAAATGAGGACAAACCTATATTTTTGAGCATTGGTTATTCAACCTGCCATTGGTGCCATGTTATGGCGCATGAATCATTTGAAGATGATGATATAGCAAAAATCCTTAACGATAATTATATCTCGATAAAGGTTGACAGGGAGGAACGACCCGACATTGACGAAATTTATATGAAAGCGTGCCTTATGATGAATGGTTCAGGCGGTTGGCCGCTTACGGTTATAATGACGAGCGATAAAGAACCGTTCTATGTAGGAACATATCTTCCCCCGTCATCAATTTATGGTATGATGGGGCTTGATTCGCTGCTTGTCGGAGTTTTAAAGCTATGGAAAAACAACAGGGATATTTTGCTTAATAAATCCGATAACCTCGTAAAACTGCTAAACGATGAAGAAAACTCTTACAGAAATCAAAAAGTTACAAAACAGCTCGTTGAAAACGCAGTAAAGGAGCTTGAAGAAAATTTTGACGATAAGTGGGGCGGATTCGGCGATGCGCCTAAATTTCCAACTCCGCACAACATAATTTTTCTTTTAAGATATTCATACATAACAGGTAATGAAAAAGCTCGTCATATGGCGTTTTTTACGCTCGATAAAATGTATGAGGGCGGAATTTATGACCACGTTGGCGGAGGTTTTTCAAGATATTCAACGGATAGACAATGGCTTGTTCCCCATTTTGAAAAAATGCTCTACGATAACGCATTGCTTGCATACGCTTATACGGAAGCTTACGAAGCAACAGGCAACGATATTTACAAGCAAGTTGCGCAAAAAACGTTAAATTATGCTATGCGTGAGCTTTTTTCAGGCGCATTCGTATCGGGTCAAGATGCTGACAGCGAAGGCGAAGAGGGCGGATATTACACATTTACAGAAAGTGAAATCGTAGATGTTCTTGGCAATATAGATTCTGAAAGGTTTATAAAAGAATATGGATTAAACGACAATATAGGAATTGTAAACCTCATATGCGGTAACGGCAACATCGAGCCTGAAATTCTAAACAAGCTTTACGGTTATAGAAAATCACGCAGGAAGCTTCATCGTGATGACAAGGTTTTGCTTGCTTGGAATGCGCTTATGATAAGTGCGCTTGCAAAGGCGTATAAGGTTTTCAAGTATCCCGCTTATCTTGAAAAAGCTCTTGAAACGAGGCGGTTTATATCGGAAAATATGACGGATAAAAATAGCGGAAGATTGTTCCACAGGTGGTGTGACGGAGAAGCAAAATATAATGCACAGCTCGCTGATATAGCTTTTTATGCGTTATCATTGCTTGAAATTTACTCCGCAACATACGAGAGTCAATATCTTATAGATGCAGTTAATCTTGCAGATGAAATAATAGATAATTTTGGCGGAAAATCAGGCGGTTTTTATATGAACTCAAACTCCGATGAAAAGCTAATCTCAAGACCGATTGAAACATACGATGGCGCTATGCCCTCTTCAAACTCCGCTGTTTCTATGCTGCTTGTAAAGCTTTATAAAATAACACTCAATGAAAAATATGCCCATGCAAGGGATAATTTACTTGCGTTTATGGCGTCAAAGGCGAAAAATCACGAAATAGGTTACTGCTACTATATGTGCTGCTTGCTCGAAATTTTATATCCATCAAAGGAGATTGTAACGGTAAATCGCAATTATGAAATGAATTATTCGCCAAATACTACAATAATAAATAAAACTCACGGAATAGAAAAGGTCGCTCCGTATCTTGAAAATTATATAAATGACGGAATATATATCTGCGAAAATGGGAAATGCACTCGAATAGAAAAATAAATAATATTTAGCACTCACTGATTGACAGTGCTAACAAACAGTGTTATAATAAGCATAAACAGGAAAACAAAAAGAGGTGTATATATATGGAAAAGAAACAATTCAAGACGGAATCGAAGAAATTGCTTGATATGATGATAAATTCAATTTATACTCACAAGGAAATATTTTTGCGTGAGCTAATATCGAACGCATCAGATGCAATAGATAAGCTTTATTTCCGTTCGCTTACAGACGATACAGTAACGCTCCGTCAGTCGGATTATGAAATACGAATAGCTACTGACAAGGAAGCAAGAACGCTTACAATATCGGATAATGGCTGTGGTATGACAAAAGAGGAGCTTGAAAACAATCTTGGCACGATAGCAAAGAGCGGTTCGTTCGATTTCAAGAACGAAAACGAGGGCGAAAACAAAGAAAAAATCGACATTATTGGACAATTCGGCGTAGGCTTTTATTCTTCATTTATGGTAGCTGATAACATAACGGTTGACAGCAAAAAGTACGGAGAAGAACAGGCATATCGTTGGGAATCATCGGGTGCTGACGGATATACAATTTCTGAAATTGAAAAGGAAAAGCCCGGCACAGTAATCACTCTTCATTTGAAAGATGATACAGACGATGAAAAGTACTCAGAATACCTTGATTCATACAAAATCCATGCGCTTGTAAAGAAGTACAGCGATTATATCCGTTATCCGATAAAGATGTTGTGCGAGCATGAGCATCTTAAAGAGGGCAGCGAGAACGAGTATGAAAAGGTTTTAGAAGATGAAACGCTCAACAGTATGGTTCCTATATGGAAAAAATCGCAGTCGGATGTAAGTGATGAGGAATATTCGACATTTTATCAGGACAAGTTCTATGACTTTGAAGCTCCGCTTAAAGTTATAAGGCAGAAGTTTGAGGGAACGAGCGAGTTTACAGCGTTAATGTTCATTCCTGCGCACGCACCGTATGATTATTATACAAAGAACTTTGAAAAGGGCTTGCAACTCTATTCAAGCGGCGTTCTTATTATGGATAAGTGCAAGGATTTGATTCCCGACCATTTCAGCTTCGTAAAAGGTCTTGTTGACAGCTCCGACATTTCGCTTAATATTTCAAGGGAAATGCTCCAGCATGACAGACAGCTTCGTGCAATTTCTAAGGCGCTTGAAAAGAAGATTTCTTCCGAGCTTGCAAAAATGCTTGAAAATGAGCGTGATAAGTATGAACAGTTCTTTAAAGCATTCGGTATGCAGCTCAAATGGGGTGTATACAATAACTTCGGTATGAATAAGGAGCTTTTGCAAGACCTTATTTTGTTCGTATCATCGCATGAAGATAAGTATTCAACGCTCAAAGAATACGTATCGAGAATGAAAGAGGGACAGGATAAGATTTATTATGCAACAGGCGATTCTAAGGAAAAAATCGCATTGCTTCCGCAGGTAGAATCTGTTATTTCAAAGGGCTATGAAGTTCTTTATATGACAGATGATATTGACGAATTTGCAATTGAAATGATGCACGAATACGACGGAAAGCATTTTATCAACGTTTGCAAAGAAAATCTCGACCTTGCAACAGACGAAGAAAAGGAAGCTATTAAGCAGAAGAATGAAGATGAAAAGGACTTGCTCGCATTTATGAAAGAAAGCATTGGCAGCGATGTAACAGCAGTTCGCTTTACAAACACGCTCACAAAACACGCTGTATGCTTGTCAAGCGAGGGCGAAGTTTCACTCGGTATGGAAAAGATTTTGAACAATATGCCCGGCGCAGAAGAACACCATATCAAGGCAGAAATCGTGCTTGAAATCAATAGCGCACACCCGATAGCTGATAAGCTCAAAGCGTTGTTTGAATCCGACAAGGATAAGCTTAAAAATTACAGCAAGATTTTGTATGCACAGGCAAGGCTCGTAAGCGGTATGAACATTGATAACCCGTCAGAGATAAGCGACCTCATCTGCGATATAATGTAAATAACTCATTTAAAACAAATACTCGGGCAAACCGTAAGCAAGCCCGAGTAATTTTTTAATTTTAATAACCTTTTTTTATAATCTCCTTTGCATTTAAATAGCATTGCCAACATTCTCTATCTAATATTGTTATATCCTCTCTATCATAGAGTAATATAATTTTTCTAAACGATTCAATCGCTTTATTATAATGTTTATTGTTATATGATTGCATACCTATTTCATATGTAGATAATATAAAATTTTCAGCACATTCGACCGCTTTTTTTCGCTTTCCTCATATCCGTCAAGCTTTATAAAAGCTTCCATCGCAGCATATGAATCTGTTTCCATCAATTTTATTGCCGAATTATAATCTACTTCAGGCTTAATAAAAATTGCATACAGTGTTGATAAAATAAATACTGCAATAATCGCACCTAAAAATATCAATCTCGCTATACGACCTTTTCTTTGTTCCGCAGCTAATTTTTGAGCCAGCTCTTTATCTTTCTCTACACACTCTTCGATTTTTCTTGTGCATTCATCTATTTTCTCTTTAGAATCTTTCCAGCCATCAAGTGATTTAAATAATGAAATCGCCTGTTCATAATTGCTTATTGTTTTATTTTCCATGTGCATATGCTGAATTGCAAAATCATATTTTTCGTCTTTTCTTGCAATATCCGCCTTAACCTTGCACAAATTTGCAAGCGAGTCCGCATCTTTATAGCCCTTGATTTTTTCAACTACATTTTCCGCTTCGTCAAATTCCTTTGATTTTACAGCACTTTTTAATATTTCTACAAGCCGCCTATATAATATTTCATTATTATAATTTCGTACTTTTTCAGCATATTCTTTGTCAGCAAATCGCATTATTTTCTTATAATCATCGCTATCGTCAATAGTTTTATTCTGCTTGACTATATCGCTTTCACTCTTCACTTTGAGAGATACAAGCAATCTGCCCATATATGCTTTTTAATTTTCAGGCTCTCTATCAAGTACTTTTTCAAAATAGTTGTACGCATCATCCCATCTTTCATCCTCAAGATAAAGATATGCTCTTCTTAAAAGCGGCGATACTATATCCACTTCGGTTGCTGCGGCTTGAGCGTTTGTTATTATCTGCGCCTGCTCCTCCCCGTCAGATATAATCTTCTTTATTCCCCTTATCAAATCCTGCATAAAGCCAAGCTTTGACATATCCTGCGCTTGCAAGTGTGAAAACTCTTCGGGCAAATCATATGGGTCCATATCCCTATATGCAGGTATGAGCATTTTATCAGAACCATTCTTAATAAGTGTCAAATACCTTGACCATTCATTCTTTACCCACACCGCATTGAAATATTCAGGCTTTGTGCCTATTACTACCATTACCTTTGCAGAATTGAGCGCTGCAAATATATATGGTTCATATGCAGTTCCAAGCTTATCTTCAAGTGTTATTCGTGAAAAGAACACTTTAAAGCCTTCTTGTGTTAGC